>CAZQKV010000206.1:0-1506 GCA_964593995.1 Candidatus Woesearchaeota archaeon | reverse complement strand
ATTCAGAACTAATTTTCGGTTCTTCCTAGTGACATATGTCCCTTGGACATACAAGGTATGCAAGTGTTATAAGTTTTATAAGATAATTATTTTAATTTATAGAAGCTTATTTTAGTTTATTAACATTCCCGCTTACTTTTGTAATTTTTAAATCTTTTTTGCTCATAAGAAAACTTGTTCTTATTTTATCTAAAGATTTTCTATTAATTGAAAGAACAATAGAATTTTTATTTTGTTTAATTATTTTTGGACAAGCTTCTGCATAACCTAAAACACCAATAAATTCCAAAATAACTTCTTCAATGTTTTTCTTATTTGCATCACTGCCTTTAATTAAAACATATCTCTTATTTTCCCTGTGGCTTGGTTTTAATGGCTTCATTTTATATTTTCATTTAATTTTTTAGTTTTTACTTAATTGTTTATTTAGTCTTCTTGGTTTAATTATCTTTCTTTTATTTATAATCCTTGGGTCTTACTTCTTTATCAAACTTTTCCTTATACTCTTTTATAACCCAATCTCTTTTTTTATTTTTTTTATTTCTTATTTCTTTGCTAAGTTTTGTATTTTCATATAATTTAATTAAAATCAAAATTACTAATAAAAGGGTTATTGAGCCAGCGATTATATAAAAAACAATTTCAAAAATTGGAGTCTTTGGGCTGCTGTCACTTTTTGCAGGAGGCTCGCTTTTATTTTCTGATTTGTTTTCATCACCAATAATAATTATAGGAGTTTGTTTTGGAATTTCCTCATTTATATTTTTAAATGTAATATTTGCCTCATTATTTTCAATAGAATTTAATTTAATATAAATATCATAATAATCTTGGCTTGTTAAATTCAGCTTTTTTTCTTCTCCAACCCATAATATAAGGTCAATAGGCTCGCTTTGAATAGTCACATTAATCCAATCTTCTCCAATATAGTTTAAAATTAAGAAGTGTGTTTCATTATTCATTGTAAATTTTATCCTATCCTCTTCTTTCAATTGTTCAACATAACCTTTCAGAAGTTCTTCAGCAGAAGGGATGTATGTTAAATATGTTGCACTTGTTCCTCCTCCAGGAGAATTTGAGCTATATGTAGAAACACTAAAACTTACAGTTTCAGTATAATTATTATCTCCTTGGCTATTATTGCAATAAAATCTAACTATATAACTTCCATCTGAAAGTGATTGTGAATCTGTCCAAGTTATATTGTCGCTCGAACTCATTGTATTATTTGTGGACCCTTCATTAAGTGTATATTCACAATACCCTGGTCCACCCAAGCTTGCATTAAATAAGATAGAAGGAGTAGAATAAGTTTTTGTAATAGGAGAGTTTATATTTACTTCAAGTAGGCCCGTATTCTGAATGACAAGATTTACTGCAGATATTAAATCTGTTGAACTCAAGTTAACATTCCAATTTCCTATTGCAATTAGGTTTTCCCCATTTTTTAAATTATTAATATATTTACTAACATCTATATAAGTGTAGTTTGGTGCATAAGATTCA
>CAZQKV010000205.1:0-1537 GCA_964593995.1 Candidatus Woesearchaeota archaeon | reverse complement strand
CTTGTTTTTAATAAAAATTAAAACAAAATTAAAGATAAAAAAATTATCCACTTCAAAACTTGAAAGTTATGTAAAAAAAACAACTGCAGTACTAAATGTATTTATTTTTGTTCTTGCTTTAGCAGGATTATTTATATCTTCAAGATTTCTTGTAAAATATGGTATAAACATTGCCAATGCATTTAATTTTCCAAATATATTAATAGGATTATTTTTGTTATCAATTGCTACAACACTCCCAGAATTAGTTTTTGGAATTTCTGCTACAAGATTAAAACATAAAAAAATGGCTCTCGGAAACACAGTAGGAAGCGTAATTGTAAATATAACCTTAGTGCTAGGAATTGTATCAATAATCCACCCAATAGAAACAGATTTCACCCACTTCCTGACGTCCGCTATCTTCTTGTTTATTTCCTCATTCATCTTTTTTGCTTTTGCTAAATCAAACAGAAAAATAGAGAAAATAGAAGGAATAAGCTTAATCTTCCTTTACATCTTGTTCATAATAATAGAATTCTTTATAAGACCTATCTCTTAAGAATATAAAATTTTATAACCTAATCTGTTCTTATTTTTATATTAAAAATAAATACTGCCATGGAAAATAATGAAACTCCTGAAAAAATAATTCGCGTTTTAGCAGAAAAAGGACCAAGCCTCCCAATAACTATATCAAAACAAGTTGGAATGAATTCTTTATTTATATCTGCTTTTTTGTCTGAACTAGCAAATAAAAAAAGAATTAAAGTAAGTCATTTAAAAGTAGGAGGGTCTCCTTTATATTTTTTAGAAGGGCAGGAGCCCTTATTAGAAAATTTTTATGATTTTTTGCACCCAAAAGAAGCTGAAACATTTCTTTTATTAAAAAAGAAAAAACTATTAAAAGATTCAGAACAAGAACCTGCAACAAGAGTTGCCTTGCGCTCAATCAGAGATTTTGCTATTGGATTTAAAAAAGATGATGAAATTTACTGGCGTTATATCTCAGTTCCAGAAAAAGAAGTAAAAGAGCTTATAAAACCTAAAAAAACTAAAAAACAAGCTAAAAAAATACCAGCAATAATCCCAAAACAAAAAAAACAAAAATCAGTCCAAACCTCTAAATATGAATTTCAAAATCCTTTAGTTATGCAAACAAAAAAGAAAAGACAAAAAATAAAATCAGAATTTATATTAAAAATAATAAACTTCTTAGAAAACAATTACAAAATTTTACAAGAAAGAGGTTATAAAGCCAAAGAATATAATTGTATAATACAAATAAAATCAGATTTGGGCCCTGTAAACTTTCTTACACAAATAAAAGACAAAAAAACCATATCAGAAACAGATTTAAAAAAACTGCTTTCAGAAGCTCAATCAATACCCCTTCCTGCTTTTTTCCTTTATACAGGAAAACTAAGTAAAAAAGCTCAAGAATATGCTAAAAAATACTATTCTGTCTTAAAAGTATTAAAGATTCAATAAATATAAGCAAATCAAAAAAATCCTAAAATAGTTCTTACTCATAAGTGGGATTTTTTTATAGAAAATT
>CAZQKV010000204.1:0-1549 GCA_964593995.1 Candidatus Woesearchaeota archaeon | reverse complement strand
TTGTTTGTCAAGGCCTTCTCTCATATAGCTCTGCATTAAAGAGCCTAATGCCTGGGTATCTAAGTTTGCAGTTAGTCTATGGGAAATAACAATATCCGATTGTGTTATTACATTGGTATGAATTTTTCCTGGCTGTTGGGAAGCTAAAACCAAACTTATTCCTGGTTGACGTCCTTCTCTTAATAATTGTATTAATGAGTTAGATGCAGGTGTTTCTTCATTCATTGGAAGAAACTCATGTGCTTCATCAATAAAAAGCCAGACAAGAGGCATTTCTTTTTTTCCTGAACTTTCCAATCCATGATGTATTGAATCAATTTCTTCTTTTTTTCTTGCTAAAATTCTTTTATTAAAAAGTTTTTTTGAAATCAAGCCTATTATGAGGGCGCGAACATTAAAAGAAGAAGTTGAAGAGTAAATTGAAAGGTCTAAGACACTTGTTTTTCCTCCTTCAATTAATTCATCTATTTTTGTTGAATTTTCATTTTTATTTGCAAAGACTTTCCAAGATTTTGCTGCTTCAAATAATGCTATTGTTGATTTTTTTATACTCTCTTCTGTGTTTGGATTTTGTTTTATTTTTTCAATGATATCGTCAACATCATAATCTCTTGTTAAATCAGACAAGACATCTTGTATTAATATTGAGTTTGGGTCAATCATTTCTAAGTTAAAAATAGAAATCCAGTCTTCTATGTCTAGTTCTGATGCAGCAAGTGCAAATTTTTTATCTACAGGAATCCCTCTTTTTTCATATTCTTCAAAATAACCTAAAGGAACCCAGACACTTACAGGAAGGTTTTTTGGTTTTAAGTCCCATTGTTCAAGCAAGTCAATTTCTTTTTCATTTTGGTATTTCATTGTCCAGAAAATTCCCATTGTATCAAAAATCAGAGGAGCTATATTTTTCTTAACATCTGAAGGAAGGTTTGAAAGCTCTTCTGCAAATGTTCCTATGCTATATGATTTTCCAGATCCTCTTTTTCCAGCAATTAAAATTACATGGCTTCTTACTACATCAAGCCAGATCTTGTTTGATAAAGAAGTATAATTTCCCATATGCACATAGCCTTTTCCAATATAAATTAATCCTCTATCTCCAAATCTTTTTTTGTCTTCAGCATTTCTTCCAATTATAATATTGTAGGGCATTTTACATTAAATCTGAAAAACTATATAAAACTTCGCTTTAAATTCTGAATAATAAATTTCTATTTATTTTTATGGATTTTTATCCACTTTATCCATTCTTCTGTTCCTAGCCTTTTTCTTATTAAAAGCAACCCTATATATGGTAGTACGCTTTTCTTTCCATTTTTTGGATCATACCAACTAAGAAATATTTTACATGGAAATTTTTTACATTGACCACAATGCTCTACTTCGCGTTCTATGAAGCATTCCCAAATTGGACAGGTTATTATACCTTCATATTCTTTAGGGTGTTCTGATTTAATACATCCTGGCGGACTTCCTTTGCACTCAACACACCCCTCACAAAGTCCTAATCTTTTACCTTCACAAGTCTCATCTTCACATAATCTTCCAC
>CAZQKV010000203.1:0-1559 GCA_964593995.1 Candidatus Woesearchaeota archaeon | reverse complement strand
AAACTTTAAAAACACTAATAATCTTTTAAGATAAGAGGTGAAAACCTCAGATGTTTCTGAGAGAATTAAAATGAAACCAGCAATATTTTGTGATGGAGTTAAATTAGAAAAACAAGATTTTCATAGGGAAGAAGATTTTGAAGAAGAAGTTAAAAAGAATTCTAAAAAACTTTTTGGTAATAAAACAATCTATTTAGACACTAAGAAGAAAATAGAATCTATTTCACTTGGAGGATCTATTCCAGACGGACTTCTTTTTGACTTAGAAGATCCAGAAGATATAAAATTTTATTTGGTAGAAGTTGAACTTGCAAAACACCGTTTTTATGAGCACATTTTCCCCCAGATAACTAAATTTTTTGCTTTTTATAAAAATCCTGAAAGTCAGAATGACTTAATTGAAAGAGTTTATACGTACATCACAAATAATGATGAGATAAAAATTGAATTTGAAAGGTTACTAAATGGGCAAGAATTGTATAAATCGATAAAAAATGCTGTTGAGAATAATCAAAAGATATTATTAATAATAGATAATGAAAAGCTAGAAATAGAGGAGTCCCAAAGAGTTTATACCGACACTTGGGATAAATTAGTTATTCCAGAAATATTGACTAAATATAAAAAAGATGGAAGGGAAATATTTATTCTTGAACCTGATTTTTCAGAAAAAGAATTAATAATAGAATCTGAAGAAATACAAAAAGAACCTGAAAAAAGAATTTCATATACAGAAAACTATCATTTTGATGGAATTAACCCTTCAATTATTTCTCTTTATAGTGCTATCAAAAATCACATGATAAGGTTAGATTCGAGTATCGAATATAACCCTCAAAAATATTATATTTCATTTAGAAAGAATAGGAATTTTGCTTATTTGGATATAAAAAAGAGAAGAATAAAGATCGCAGTTATGCTACCTTTTGAGAAAGGCGAAGAAATGATACAACACCATAGATTAAGAAAATTTACTGAAAAAACTCAAAAATTTTATGGTAGAGGATCTTTTGAGATTACTGTAGAAAACAATGAAAACTTAGAAGAAGTTCTAAAACTACTTGAAGAGGCATATAGGAAGCAGGAAAAGAAATAGTTAAATCTAAAAATTAAGGAGTTCTTGGTATAACATGACAATTAATAAGAAAGAATTAACAGAGCAAGATATAAGAACTAAATTTATTACGCCTGCAATTGTAAGTGCTGGCTGGGATAAAGACAAGCAGATAAGGGAAAATAAGAGTTTTACAGCAGGAAGAATTATAATTCATGGGAAAACAATTAAAAGAGGCAAGAGAAAAGAGCCTGATTATCTTCTTTATTACAATGCAAACATGCCTTTAGCTGTAGTTGAAGCAAAAGATAATAAACATAGTATTGGGGATGGAATGCAGCAGGCTTTAGATTATGCAGATCCTTTAGATATCCCATTTGTTTTTAGTTCAAATGGGGATGGTTTTGTTTTTCATAATAATTTTACTGGAAAAGAGAAAGAGATAAGATTAGAAGAGTTTCCTTCTCCTGCAAAACTTTGGGAAGAGTATAAGAAGGAAAAGGGG
>CAZQKV010000202.1:0-1567 GCA_964593995.1 Candidatus Woesearchaeota archaeon | reverse complement strand
AATTGGTTTACAGGTTTATTTCAATAATTAATCACTAAACTAACTACTATAATTACTAACTTTAAATTTATATGTGTAAGCTTTATTAACACTTTTTTCTTAGATTTTTTATGAGAAGAATAAAATCTGGAACACATCATGAACCTTATTGGGACCTTATTAAATGAATAATAACAGAATCTGATTTAGTTTTAGAAATCTTAGATTCAAGATTAGTTGAACTTTCAAGAAATGAAAAAGTTGAAGAATTAATCAAAGAAATTGGAAGGCCTGTTATTTTTGTTATTAATAAAAGTGATTTAGTTTCTAAAGACAATATCAAGAAACAAATCCAAGAGCTTGGAAAAAATAAAGATGGAAAAAACAAGGAAGTTGTTTTTATTTCTTGTAAAAATCCAAGAACAATTAAAATCTTGTTGTATGTGATTAAAAAAGTTTTTAAAAAATATGGTAAAAGAGAAATTATTGAAAAAAATAAGTTTGATAAAAAACAAAAATATAGGGAAGCAAAAGCAGATATTGTTGTTAGTGTTTTAGGATATCCAAATGTTGGAAAATCTTCTATAATTAACTCTTTATGCCATAGGAAAAAAACCAAGGTTAGTAAAAAATCTGGGACAACTCACGGCCTTCAATGGGTAAGAGCAACAGATGAAATAAAATTAATAGACAGTCCAGGGGTTATTCCATTGCAAAGAGATGATGAAATCAGATATGGCTTGATTGGTGCAAAAGACAGTGAAGCTTTGAAAAATCCTGAATTAGTTGCTCATGCAATTATAAAACTTTTTTTAAAGAAAAACAAAAAACAGTTTGAAAGATTTTATAATATTGAAATTGAAAAAACAGACCCAGAATCTATAATTAGTCAGATTGGTGAAAAAAGAGGTTATTTATTAAAAAAAGGGAAAATTGATGAAAATAGGGTCATGGTTCAGATTGTCAGAGATTGGCAGCAAGGAAAATTAAGATTAGATTATTAATAATATTAATTAGTACAAAAATAATAAACTTACTGACCAAACTAATCATTAACCCTGCCGAGCAGTATAACTTATAAATTTTTAGATTAAACAATTTTTTATCTATCACTTATTATTGTTACTAAAATTTCCCTGTTTCTTGCACTTGTATCAAAATCAAGTAAAACAACCTGCTGCCAGGTTCCAAGACAAAGTTTATTGTTTTCAAAAGGGATAGTTACATCTGGTTTTAATAAAGTAGCCCTTATATGTGAATTTCCATTATTACCCTGCCACCTTTCATGATGATGATAATACTGGTGTTTTGGTGCAATTTTTTCAAAAACTTCTTGTAAATCTTCTACTAAACCTGGCTCATATTCCACAAAACTAAGTCCTGCTGTTGAACCAACAACAAAAACATTGACAATTCCTGATTCTATTTTAGAATTACTTAAAATACTTTGTATTTTGTCTGTTATATCAATTATATCTGTATCTCCTTGCGTCTTGATATTAAAACTTGTTTTCATTACTTTTATTAAAATTCTGTTTTTTATATAATTTTATGTGATTTTGTATAATTTTTTAAACTTGCTTTTATT
>CAZQKV010000201.1:0-1585 GCA_964593995.1 Candidatus Woesearchaeota archaeon | reverse complement strand
ATAATAGAAAGATAACATATAAAGGCCCTGGTGCAAATGCGCAATTAATATTTAGTGCAGATGGTGTTGAATTTCAACCATATGAAATTGAAGATTTTGTATTTTTCACTGCATTTGACAAGCCTGGAGAACATATAATAGAGTTGAATCTTGCGTATAAATCTTCATAAGAAAAATCCTCGGGCATGCCAGCAACATCTTAGATTATTAATAATGTTTATAAATCTGTTTTTTCTTTATAAATTATGAAAAAAGGGTTGAAAAGTTTGTTTATTTTAGTAAATATTTTTCTAGTTACTAGCTTTGGTCTGACTTTAGTACTAGCAGATTTTAATCTTGGAAATGAATCTTATAATATAGATAAATCATACGGGTTTAATGAGCCTATAACTGGGTGGATTAATATAAGTTTACAAGACGAGCCTGCAGATAGTTTATTAAGTTTATTTAGTAAGGAAATTAGTATTTTAGATTTTTTAGATTTAAATAATGCAGATTATACTTGTTTTCCAGCAGATTGTGAAAGTGCTTACTCAACAAAGGGAAGCTCAAAAAGTTCAGAAATATTAAGATTAGATTATCTTGAAGAAACATTATTAGGAATTGTTATTAAGGATAATATTACAAAAGTTAATAGTCTAAGTTTTGATGTTGCAACAGATGCTGAAGAATCTTGTTCTCATCCATTAAGAATTGAGGTGGCAGACAAAGCTGTAAAATGGGTTCCTAAGAATATTTCAACTAAGTCTACATGCGGGAATCCTTCTCAAGGTTGTTTTAATCCATTAGATTCTACAGACACAACAAAATTAAATAAGGACCAAATTTATTGTAATAAAATAGAGATCCCTGCTATGAAAGCATTTAAAATCGGGGCAAATATCCAGGGCTCTGGAAATGCCCAGTTTACATTATATATTGATGCGGGAAGTGAAAGTGGAAGCAAGGTTGTTACAGTCACCCAAGGCGGGGAAATAAGCACTATTATTAACTTTGATTATGATTTGCCAAGTATAGTTGAAGCAGATGTTTGTTTGGAAGTTGATAATCTTAATGGAAATACATATCGAATGAAATATGAAACAATTAATCCTTGCAGTTATTCAGATGATTCTCAATCAAATCATTATGAAGACAGTGATTTTGATATATTTATTGTTCCTTTAAAATACGGGACAATTAGTGATTTTACATTTGAACAAAGTTTATTTGATGATGAAGGAAGTGATTATCTAGCAACAACTTTAGGAAATTACCTCTCTAACAAATATGATTATAATTGTGACCCAGAATGCATAATTCCTATAAAATTTATTTCAGGAGCTCGTTTTGAGCAAGAAGTTAGTATCACAAATATTGTATTTGAATACAGCAAAGGCTCTATAACCCCTAGTCCTATAGAAAGAGTATATGAATTGGAAGCTACTGAAATTATTTTAGATTCAAATTTTCAGAAACTTTATTTAGATGATACAAATTTTCTTACTCCAAACAGTTCAGGAAACAAAACTGCTGAATTACTTCTTGGTGGAAAAACTGTTTTTGAAGACCAGTTAAGGGAAGGTAAAGAGATCTTAGTTTTTGG
>CAZQKV010000200.1:0-1587 GCA_964593995.1 Candidatus Woesearchaeota archaeon | reverse complement strand
ATCATCTGTTATTATTTCTAATTCTCCATTAGAATCTATATCTGCTAAAGTAAGGCCTCCTGCGTATCCCCCGCCCCCTGAAAAGTTTTTTTGCCAATTAAAGTGGTTTTCTCCTGTATAATTTAAAACCCAGATAACCATTGTGTATTCTCCTTCAAAAGGAGAACAACTTTCTGTAAGGCATACATAACTTGAGAATATTATTTCATCAAATCCATCATAATTTAAATCTGCAATAGATACATCTCTTCGGGATCTATGGTAAGAAGGATTTCCTGCTATTTGAAGTTCTCTTGGCCACCCAGGTAAATGGTTTCCTTGATAATCTAATATATTTATTTTTGGATCTGAAGAAGGGATAATGATTTCTAAATATCCATCATTATTTATATCTCCAAGGGAGATAGCCTGAAGAAACCAGTAAGGAAGTTTTGATTCAAGTTTTTTAGGTTCGAAAATATAATTTCCTTGATAATCTAATGCATGAACATGGCCGCAACTATCAGCTATTATTATTTCTTTGTAACCATCATTATTAATATCTCCTATTGCTGGAGAAAAATATAAGAGACAATCTGCAAAATCAAATATTTCTGGGAAGGTTGTATTTATTGTAAATGGCCAGCCTTTTAATAATGTTCCATTGTAATTAAATATGCTTATTGTTTTTCCTTGCGCAATTATTATGTCTTTTTTATTATCTTTGTTCATATCTGTTATTAATGGCTGTCCTTTTATATAATTAAAAAGGTATCCTTCTACATCATATTTTTGAGGCCACCCTGTTTGAAATTGTGTTTCAATATAAATCATTTTACTATCTTGATTATCTGGCTTTCCATTATAATGTGTGATTAAGGTTAGATTATAAAATCCAGATTCTAGTATTTTTGAACTATCTATCCTTCCTAAAGTATTATTTTCTACTAATTGCAATCCTGAATTTTCTAAAATTATTGCTTGCGGCAGATAAGCTTTTGTTTTATTATTTTGAAGAGTTATTTCATAATTTTGAAAATAAGCTCCTGATGCAGAACCATTTATTGTTGTGTTTTCCCATGTAGGAAGTGCTGTATTAGAAATTGATTCATGTTCTGGATATGTAATTTGAGTATTTTTTATAGTAATCTGCCCGTAAATTGCAGTTTTTTGTAATGAGGTTCTAGATTCTAATTTTAAATTATAAATTCCATCACTTAAATTACTAATGTTCCAATTGCAAAGTGTAGAATTAACAACTTTTTGAGTTGATGTGCATATTTGTGTAAAGTTTTTAGAAGTTTCATTACTATAAGACAAGTTATATTCAAGAAGAGTGCTACTTTGAACTGTTCCAATTATTGGGATTATTGTTCCTTGAACAATTCCTGAAGTAAATATCTTGCTAGTAATCGGCTTTTCTAAAATATTTATTGCTGTAAAAAGATTTAATCTTCCAGCTCCTTGAATGTTTTCTGGCAGATTTAAATCTGTTGCAGTAGTTTTAATTGCGTTTTTTATATTTTCTGGATTCCAATCTGGGAATTTTTGTATTAGCAAGGCTGCAGCACCTGCAACATGCGGTGCTGCCATGCTTGTCCCGCGTAT
>CAZQKV010000199.1:0-1596 GCA_964593995.1 Candidatus Woesearchaeota archaeon | reverse complement strand
GAAATCGGTAAAATATCTAAAAAAGAGCCGCCTTCAATAAAAGAAATGCAAAAACAAGAGCTAGTAGGATATGCTCCAGAAGCAGATTCAGGGCATTTTAAATTTTATCCAAAAGGCAATTTAATTTTTGAGCTTATTAAAGACTGGGCCCATGAAATAGCAGTTAATAGGCTGAATTGTTTGCAGATAGAGACTCCGATAATTTATGATTGGCATGACCCTGAAATAAATGAGCAAGGAGGTAGTTTTCATGAAAGGCATTATACTGTTAAAGTTGCTGATGACCCAAAAAAAGAATGGGTAATGAGGTTTGCAGGTGATTTTGGGTTATTTAAAATTATGAAAGATGCATCATTAACTTATAAGTGCTTGCCTCTGAGGATGTATGAATTTAGTAAAAGTTTTAGGTATGAACAAAAAGGGGAGCTTTCTGGTTTTAAAAGGCTTCGCGGATTTCATATGCCTGATATCCATAGTTTTACAAGAGATTTAAAAGAAGGTTGGGAAGAATACAAAATTTTGTATAAAAGGTTTGATGATCTTCTCAAAGGAGCAGGGATAGATTATGCAGTTGCATTTAGGATTGTAGAAGATTTTTATAAAAAACATAAAAACCAGATAATCCAAATGTTAAAATATTCAAATGTGCCTGCATTTATAGAGACTCTTTCTGGAATGAAACATTATTGGGCAGTTAAGCATGAATTTCAGGGATTAGATTCTGTTAATGGCTCAACACAATTATCAACAGTTCAATTAGATGTTAAGGATGCTGAAACCTATGGAATTGTTTACAAAGACAAGGATAATAAGAAAAAAGGCTGCACAATTGTTCATAGCTCTATTGGAGGGATTGAAAGGATTTTCTATTGTATTCTTGAGAAAGCAATTTCAATGAAAAATCCAGTATGGCCGTATTGGCTTTCTCCAACCCAAGTTAGATTATTGACAGTTTCACAGAAATTTAATAAAGACGCAGAAAAATTAGCAGAGGAATTTTCTAAAAGCAATATTCGGGCAGAAGTTGATGACAGGAATGAAACAAGCCAAAAGAAGATAGTTGACGCAGAAAAAAATTGGGTTCCTTATACTATCTTGATAGGTGAAAAAGAAAAAAAAGGCGAGAAATTCATGTTAAGGGAAAGAGGAATCAAAAAATTAGAAAAAGTTACAAAAAAACAATTAATAGCTAAATTAAAAAAGCTCCAGGGAGATATGCCTTGGAAACCCCTGCCAACCCCAATATTAATGAGTAAGAAGCCAGTGTTTGTATAATATCAAACAGATTCAATTTAGTCAGTACGGATAATCTTCCACCACTTCTTTTTCACTACTCATTCCTCATACATTTTTTAAAAAACATTTAAATATAATTAATGATTATTACCCTTATGGAGTTTAATAGAAGGGAATTTATGAAAGCTGCAGGATTTGTTGCAGCAGCAGGCGGCGAATTATTTACATCAAGAAGCAGCCTTCTTAACCCTGATAATCAAAAATCTTCAGAAATTCCCAAAATTGCTCAATATAAGACTGTAGAAGAATTATCTGCAGATCCTGATGCAGTTTATGTTCATCCCGGAGTAAGGGTCCGTT
>CAZQKV010000198.1:0-1600 GCA_964593995.1 Candidatus Woesearchaeota archaeon | reverse complement strand
TTTCCCCTTCTTATTTTTAAAAAAATTTATTTTCCCTCTATCCATCTTCTCACCCTCTTATTATCCAGAAAGTGCATCAGTCATCCTCTGCCTATATCTCACTCTTAGAACTCTCTGATAATAATCTTTTCTTAATTTATATCTAGCATATTCTTCTATTGCTTGTGGTAAAAAACCTAGATAAAATGCAAGAACTATTGATTTAAAGAAAATACTATCAAAAATAGTTATTAAATCAATAAATGAATTAATAATTGGAATCTGCATTATTATGGCATAACCTACTGCAACGGGAACTAATTTCCAGAGCTTTCCAGCAACAATACTCATCCAGCTGTTTTTTAATTTAGTCAAAGTTCCTGTTCTTCCATGAAAAACACTGTATCTTTTCCACCTAGGCAAATACGAAGAAACCAAAACTGCAAATTTATAAGTTAGATAAATCCAAAGAAACATCAAAATACCTGTAACTAATCCTGGATAAATAAAATCCCAAATAGTTTCATTAAACCCTAATTTATCCTTAATAAAAGATTTTGATTTATTAATAAAACCTGCTTGCTCTTCTTTACAAAAGAATAAGTTCTTTTTCCACCAATAACTAGAAAAAACCCTAGTAAATTTAAAATCTATTTTTCTATCTGCACCAATCCTTTTATTTAAATCTGTTTGCTCTTTTTTTAAATCATCAACTTTATTAGAATCAAGACCAACATAATGGGTCCCGTTCCAAGAATTATTTAACACATCTTCAATCTGCCCTAATCTTAATTTTGCAGATGTTATTTCCGGATCTTCTAAAGAATATGCCTTATAATAATCTTTTGTATCATTTAAAGTTATATTACAAATTTGGTGATAAATCGTCCCTCCAGTAATAAAAATAAGAACAAGTGCTCCAATAATAATGCCACTAATAATCATTAACTTTCTACTCATTGCTTTTTTATCCCTCTCTTTTACCATCTTATTCTTTTATTAACAACTTATCATTTAAATACCTAATCTAATAATGCTCCTGCTGCTTCTTCTCTAGCAGCTCGTTCTAGTTCAACTTTATATTCATATCTTTTTGCTCTTTTCTTCACATAAGATCTCCACATTTCTGGTATGAAAATTAAAACAACTGTAATAATCGCCACCCTAATAGCATTATTTTTCCATAAAGAGCCTGCAAGCAAAAATTCTAAAGTTATTATTTGTAAAACTCTATTTAAAATAGGGGTTCCCATTCCAATAAAATATATTACTACAAACCAAGTCCTCCAATTCCAAAGAAATTCTTTGATATAACCTATAAGAGAATTCCAATAAATACCTAAAATACCTAAAAAACCAGAAGAGGGCGTGCGGCTTTTTTCAAATGCGTAAATATTTACTTTAACTGTGTTGCCTCCAGTTGTTATTTTGATCCGACCATAAAAAGGATGTAAGATAAAAAGCAAAATAAGAAGTTCTAAAGCAAACCAAAGATGTGTCCAACCTTCATGAGCACCTTCCCATTTTTTCCCAGCTTCCTTGTCATCAACATCCCCAAATAAATAACCATTACCCCAACTTTTTCCTTTTCCTGAAAGAGTCCTATACCCAAAAACCCTAT
>CAZQKV010000197.1:0-1623 GCA_964593995.1 Candidatus Woesearchaeota archaeon | reverse complement strand
CCTAATTCAGCAATATCTGAAAGCCTAGCTATCTTAACCTGATTTTTCTTTTTAATTTCAGTTTTTGTAGCTTCTTTAAAAAATGCTTTTTTCTTTGACATTTTTCTTTGACGTTTTTACATCTAAGTTTATTGATTTACTAAGTACAAACACACAGATAAACTAATGTGGTGACTTAGCTCACCACACAATAAAGTTTATAAATAAAAAAACATGTAATATTCTAGGAAATAAAAATTATGGAAAATAAAGAAATCTTGCAAGAATTAGGATTAACAAATAGTGAAGCAAAAGTATATTTAGCTTTACTTGAAAACGGCCCCTCACTTGCAGGACAAATATCAAGAAAAACAGGGATACATAGGAGAAATATATATGATATAACAGAGAGGTTGATAAAAAAAGGACTTATAGGATATATTGTCAAAAACAATAGAAGATTATTTGAAGCAGCAAATCCAGAAAGATTAAAAGAAATTCTTGAACAAAAACAGCAAGCATTAAATGAAAATCTTCCAGAACTAAATTTATTATACACAAAAACAAAAGAAAAACAAGAAACAAATTTTTACAAAGGCACAGAAGGATTAAAAACAGTTTTTCAAGATCAATTAGAATTAGATGATGATAAAGATAATAAAAATAGCAAAAATAAAAATAAAAAAGAAATCCTTATTTTAGGTGCATCAAGTTCTGCATCTGAAATTCTTCCTTTTTATTTTAAATGGTATGATAAAGATCGTGTTAAAAACAAAATAAAGGCAAGAATAATAAGTTCAGATAAATTAAAAAACATACCTTTATCTGAAATAAGATATTTGCCTCAAAAATATGCAAATCCTCTTGCAATAAATATTTACAAAAACAAAGTAGCTATAATTTTATGGCAAAAACAACCAATTGCAATTGTAATAAAACAACAAGAAATTGCAGATTCTTATAAAAAATATTTTGAATTAATGTGGAAGGTTGCGAAGAAAAAAGAAGGATAAGAAAAATAATTAATCAAGGACTCTAAAAGATTCTATGGCGTTTAAATGCACATAAGGTTTAAATTTAAGTAAACCAGTAAACAAGGAATGGATAATTAATTCGCAATGAGTATAATTATCTTCTTTTCCCAACCTTTCCATATATGCAGCGATTGTATAAGGTGGCCTCATTTTATTAAAATAATCTTTTTTATTTACTTTGCATCCTATATTCCTAAATCTAGGATGGGGTGATCTGACTCAATTGCTATATCTGGGACATCTTTCATTGAAAAAACAATTCCTATTGGAACAATTGGACTTTTGTAAACTGGAGCATCTGACGGATTGAATCTTTCATACCATTCAAGATGCACTAAAGACTCAGGTTTAATATTAAAAATAATAATCTTATCACTAGGAACTTCTATTAATCTTTCTTTTAATTTTCTTGCAGATTTAGTTAAACTCATTTTATTTTTTCCACAACAATTATCATACCCCCATTCAGAAAAATATATATTTAAATCTCTCTATGTGTTACCACTTTATCATTACAACTTACAGAAAGCTTTAAAAAGGTAGGATAAAGTGTGATTTTATAGCTTAACGCGAATTTTAATTAAAATTCAAAATTAAGATAAATGAAACA
>CAZQKV010000196.1:0-1641 GCA_964593995.1 Candidatus Woesearchaeota archaeon | reverse complement strand
ATACCAATCCAGAGTTTCATCTATTAAATATGCTTCTAAAATTTTCCTAGGATTTTCTCTTGTCTTGCTTAAAATAATCCCCATATAAGTTGAAGTATTATATGTGTAAGGTTCTGGATTTTTAGGAAAAACAAACACATTATTCCTTCCAATAATCTCTTTAACAGAAGTCTCTTTATTAGTTGTGATTAGCTTTGCCTTAATGTTTCTTTCAACAAGTTTTCTAGCAATTATTGGTGCATGCTTTTCTCCAAAAGCTGAAATCAAGACAGCTCCATCAATGCCCTCAATAAGGTCTAATTTAGATTCATAAGTAGATTCATCAGCAAAAACAGCATCCATATCACTAAAAATAAGCCTTCCAGTTACTGCAGCATTTCCAGAACCAACCACAAGTGGCTTTTTATAAATATTAAAATTAAAATTTGGCACTCCTTGGCTAATGAAAAGCCTTAAGGCATTAATGACTGCCTCATCAAGATCTATTAGCTCATAATCACTAGTAATCATATAAATTCAAGAAATAAAACCATTTTAAAGTTTATTATACTAGATTTAATAGTATATTCCACACTATTCAAAACTCCATTTCAATTCTTATTTCAATTAAAGCAATCATATACTTGGCTATTACTCTTAAATGATGAAAAATTTCTTTTTCTTCAGTGGTTTTTGTTTTTTTGTAAACTTTTTTAACATTAAAATATCTTTGAGAATCAAAAGCTGAAATCTCAATAACTTTTTCTTTATCAAATTTATAAAATAAACTATAATAAAGAGCCAATTGCTCTCTAATAGAATCTGCAGTTTCTTCTAGATTTTTAAAATCTGTTTTTGGAAAATCATATAAAAGATGATGGGAAATATTCTTAAACTCGTCTCCAATCAGCTCTAAAAAATAAAGCGTTGAAAAAAGAAGAGACATTTTTCTTGATTCTTTGTTTCCCAGTTTATTTAAAATTCTTATGCAATAATCATGAAACTTGTCTAAATTAATATCTACATCATGTATGTGAGTTAAGAGTCTCGGGTCATTTGATTTTATAGCTTCGCAAGTTTCCTCAGACATTTGTTCTGCTAATAAAAAAACCCTTCTTAATGAATTGTCAAATTCTTTAGAAGTTGGAACACTCATTTCCCTCACGAGAATATAATCTTTTCCATAACCAACAATTTCAAATCCAATAAACCTATTAACCAAATCATGAAAAAATTCTAAAGCAGTTTCTTTTTCCCTTTGCTTCCCATACTTTAAGTCAAGTTTGTGGTCAACAAAAAACTTGTAAGGGCTGTCTAATTTCAAATTTGAAGGGAATTTAACATAAACCTCATCACAACCCTCTCTATAAGCAGCCATAAAATACTTCCATATTGTTGGTATATCAAACCCACTTATATCAAATTCAGCCCTCTTATCTTCTCCTGATTTTTCTGTTGTAACAAAAAGCCCATTATCTTTTTCAATTAAATCAACTTCTTTTCCAGGTTCTAGGTTAAATCTTTTTGCCCAAATAGACGGAAGCGTAATAGTTAGAGTATTATGGCCTTGTTTAATAATCTTCCTTTTCATGATTCAGTAGGCTAGGTTTTTGTTTATATAAATCTCAAAATATATTGAATATTCTTTATTATTTAAGGCAT
>CAZQKV010000195.1:0-1648 GCA_964593995.1 Candidatus Woesearchaeota archaeon | reverse complement strand
AGGAAGTTTCTTAATTGCTTGTTTAACAGCTTTATCATGATTTTTCTTATCCCAACTCCCCTCATTAGCATAATCATATTTAACAGCAGGTTCCCCATTTGATGCAACCAACATATTTTGAGCAAGTGCATAAGCATCATCTCTTTCGTCAAATATAATATCTTCTCCTGAAAAAGATCATCATGGGTTTCTAACAGTATTAGCTCCAGAAGTAGGAAAATAATCTGGCCTAGCTTCTTTAACTTCACAAGCAGCAGCAACATCTGTAATCCACCCTTCTAATTTTCCATTTTTCTTAACTAAAAGATTTTGAGGACTTAAATCTCTATGAAAAAAACCTTTTCTTCCAAAAAATACAGCTGTATCAATAATTTGAGTAAAAAATTGCTTAAAATCCTTAAAATTAAACTTATTATTTTCTGCATGTTTTTTTAATGAAACAGCTCCTTCAATTTCTGGAGCAACTGAATAAGAATCTCCATTTACATTATAAAAATCAAAAGGTAAAACTAAATGGTTACTTAATGCCTCTTCAAGACTTATTTTAGAAGCTACTTTAATCTCATTTTTAGTGCCATATCCTTTGTCAAATAAAGTTTGCCCAACCTCAGTTCTAGGAGTCTTATCTCCTAAAATAACAACTTTTCTTCCACCATTCTCTTCAGGAGCCCCCCAACATGCTCTAAAACAGCCCCTCATTCCAGCTACTTCATTTGCTTCTAAAAATATGCTTAAATCAAAATATCTATCATTAGGAAGAACACCTCTTAATTGTTCTATTTTTCCTTCTAATTCTGCTCTTTCACTATCACTCATAACAGCCGGTCTTATCATTCTTCTTCATCCTCCTCTAAAATTTCATTTAAAGCAAATTCAAATGCATGAGAACGATTTCTAAATTTTCTTTTAAAAATACTTTCATCTATTTTTGCAAGCGTTTCTTCATCAACACTTATGCTAATCTTGCTTTTCATTTTAAAATAAATACCTAGTGCTACTCAGTCATACCCCTTTATAAACCTTTCTATGTGTAATTACTTTAAAATGGTGACATAATCAAAGAATTTAAATAACTTAACTTATTACTAATAAAATGATAGAACTACTAATCAGCTCAAGCGCAGCAGGAGGTTTGAATACTGAAAAGGCATTTAAAATAGGTAGAAACCTGGGTGTGCAGGGAATAGAACTACTTCCTTATAAATGGTCTCCAAAAGGCTCATCAGGAACTCCTGAAAAAATGCTAGATTTAGCAAGAAAATACAATCTTCCAATAAGAGGCATTCATCTTCCTTTTTGGTGGGATACTAAAAGCTTGCCTCAAGTTATAAGAAGTTTATATGGTCTTAATGAAAAAGCTCTTCATTTAGTATACCAATTTCTGATAGGCCCGGGAAATAAAAACTGTAATGCATTCAGATTAATGGAGCAATGTCCAGAAGCTTATATTTTATTACATCCTGATACTTTCAGGCAAATGCCTACAGAAGATAAAAAAAGATTAGCTAGGAAAGAGGTTTTCTTTGAAAATGAAAGAATAAAAAAAGGAGAAAACAACACTTTTGAAGAAATACTTAAAAGGACAATACCTTACGCAGTAACTTTTGGAATTGACGCGAACTTAATGTTTGATCCAAGACACTACCAG
>CAZQKV010000194.1:0-1661 GCA_964593995.1 Candidatus Woesearchaeota archaeon | reverse complement strand
CAGATTATGTTAAGGGGATTAAATTAGATACAAAAAAAGATTTAAAAGTTGATGGAATTTTTATTGAAATAGGTTCTTCACCAGATGAGATTTTAGCAAACAAACTTGGACTAAAAAAAGAAAAAGGATATATAAAAGTCAACAAAAAACAAGAGACTTCTTTAAAGGGAATTTATGCTGCAGGAGATATAACAAATAATTTTTTAAAACAAGTCATAACAGCTTGCGGAGAAGGGGCAATAGCAGCTAGTTCTGCTTATGAAGAAATTACAAAGAAAAAATTATAATGGTAAAGAAAATGTTTTGGATTAATAAAAACAGATGCACTGGATGCGGCATATGTGCTGATTTATGCCCAAAAGGAATAGAAGTAATAGATGGAAAAGCAAGGATAATAGATGAAAATGCAGATTGTTTAAATAAGGCTGAAAATGCTTGCCCTAGAGGAGCAATTTTGACTGATGAGGAAACCAATAAAGAAAATTCCAGTGATTTAAGACAAGATTATAATCAAAACAATTGGGTAGGACAAGGAGCTGGAAAAGGAAGAGGCATGGGCAGAGGAGGACAAGGAAGAGGCATGGGCAGAGGAAGATGGTAAAAATAAGCAATAAAAATAATCATATTCAAAATGACTAAAAAACCTGAAAATCTGAGGGAATTAATAGAACAAGGCTATCTTTACCCAGCTTGGCTTCCAGAAAAAAATGATTTTCTGCTTAATAAAAAAGGAAGGAGTAAGAAAAGAGAGATAGTCAAAAATAATTCAACAGCTAATCTTCCAGACAATCTCTCCTTTTTAAATCTAAATACTTTAAAGGATATCAAAGGGTATTTAGCATTTTTAACTGAAAAAGATTATTCAGCCCTAAGCCCATTAATGTGGAATACATTATTTGAAAAACAGGGTATGAACTACAAAGCAATATATTTTGTTGGGAACCCTAAAAATGCAGAAATTATTGTAGATGCATTTAAGTCAGATCCCATGTATAATGGAGGAGGTTTTGGTAGTGGGTGGAAAGAACAATTTAAGTATTTAGATAAGATAGAGCCACAAACTCTAAAATCTGTTAATTTTATTGCTAGAAATAATAAAACAAGAGAGTTAGTTGGATATAATACAGATATTGAAGGTTTATTACTTCCTTTAAAAAGAAAATTTGAGGAAATAGGTAAAGAGGGATTAGAAAATAAAACAATAGTTATATTTGGTGCTGGGGGTGTAGGGAAAGAGTTACTAGGACAGTTAGTTAAAGAAGGAGTTGCAAAAATTTTTTTGATTAACAGAACAGTAAAAAAAGTTGAAAAACTAGCCAAAGAAGCAAATGAAATAAGGCAAGGAGTTGCAGAATATGCGGGGGAAGATAAGATTAAAGATTATTTATCAAGATTTGAAATAGATGCTGCTATTAATGTTACAAAAAAAGGAGCAGAGCCTTTACAGGATTATTCTGCTTTTGCGAAAGTCAATTTACTGAATCCCGACAGTGTTAGAAAAAATAATAAAGAGGCATTAGAAATAGCAGAAAGATTAATAGAAATAAATCCTGAAATAGTAATTTACGATATTACCCTCCCAAAAACAAGCAAACCAAAAACATTAGAAATAGCAGAAAAAGTAGGTTTAAAAAATTTAATAGTAGGTACTGAGATGGTAG
>CAZQKV010000193.1:0-1672 GCA_964593995.1 Candidatus Woesearchaeota archaeon | reverse complement strand
ATTTAAAATCACTTCTTTTTCTTTGCAGCTTTCTTCCTTGGAGCAGCTTTTTTCTTTGCAGCTTTCTTTTTCCTTTTTCTTGAGCCACCTCTTGCCATAACCGCTTCACATACATTACCTTCAGCATCAACATAGTAAAGATGTCCAGGTCTTCTTGAGATAACTTTTCTTACAACAATTCTTCCCATTTTTTACCTCCTTGCAAGTATTATAATATTTAAAAATAATTTTAGTATTTAAATGTTTCTTTTATCCTCGACAAAAAATGAAAATTCTTTAGTATTTGACGGAATTTCAAGCAGTTTATCAAACTTATGCTTGGGTTGTATAGAAAATACCCGCGGCTCAACTAATTTAATATCAATTATCCTATCATTATTAAACCAGATAGCAACAAAAGGTTTGCAAAAAAATGAATGAATTCTATATCTTTTTAGTTTACTAAAATAAAATAATAATGGCTTGCTGTTTTTTTTAAACATCAATCCTCTTGCTTTTTCAAAAATATTTTTGCATTCCTCAACCCTTATTTTTATTTGTTTTCCTTTGTAATTAAATTTAAATTCCATTAAAACCACCTATCCAAGCCATCTTGTCTCTTTTTTAGATTTGTATAATGATCATATATTTTATTTACAGTTCTCTCATTAACTTTATTATGATGCACAAATCCTCCTCCAAAACTTTTTGGGACATGCATTAATTCATGAATCAAGGTTTTTATTTTTTCCTCATCAGAAAGCCTGTCAAATCTCTCGCTTATAATTTCAATAACATAAAATCCTTTTCTATTTAAAGCAAGCTGCATTGCCTTGCCAAGAGCATGGCATCTTGCAATTACTCCCCTGCTTGAGCTTCCTCTGCTTCTTAAACAAACAATAGAATCTAATCTAACATGCGGAAACAACATCCTAGCAAGTTCATCAACTAGTTCTTGTATGTCGCTTGCTGTTTCATATTTTATCGGCATTTACCACCTCCAGAACTTTATTCTTACCCTTCATACCTTTAATAATTTTTATATTCTTCCCTAAATACTTTTTCATTAATTTTACTAACTCTATATTTGCTTTATTTTCTCTAGCAGGGCATTTTAAGAATACTTTATATTTATTTTTAGAGATTTTAATCATCTCCTGCTTCTTAGAGTTGGGCTTAACATAGACATTAATTATCATAAAACATAAAAACTCTTTGAATTTATAAATCATATGAAAACCCACACACAATACTTGACAATAAATACTGAAACAGAAAGAGCAATTATTAATATAACAAGACATGTTCAAGAAGCAATTGATAAATCAGGCATTAAAGAAGGGATTTGTCTTGTTAATAGCATGCATATAACAAGCTCTGTTTTTATTAATGATGAAGAATCTGGATTAAAAAAAGATTTTATGAAATGGCTTGAGAAACTAGCTCCGCAAGGAGATTATTTGCATCATCAAACAGGAGAGACAAATGCAGATGCTCATCTTAAAAGAACAATAATGGGCAGAGAAGTTACAGTTGCAATAACTAATGGAAAATTAGATTTTGGCCCTTGGGAGCAGATTTTTTACGGAGAATTTGATGGAAGAAGATCTAAAAGAATTTTAATTAAAATAATTGGTGAATAGTTTATTTCTTTTTGCTTTTTTACCAAATTTAAAATCTTATTCTTTGTCTC
>CAZQKV010000192.1:0-1681 GCA_964593995.1 Candidatus Woesearchaeota archaeon | reverse complement strand
TAGAATCATCTGCATAAGTTCCTGTAGCACTAAAATTAAAGCACTGTATATTTGTCCAAAGAACACTATCATTTGTAGAGCTATAAACTTCTCCTTCAGGATCTGCTAAACTCCAATTATACATAATACTATCACTTGAATCAGCTAATTGAATTGCTCCTGAAACATTACCATAATAACCTTGCCAAGAAAGGGTGGTCGAATATCCAAAAATATTTAATTCAGTAACATTTCCTGCTTGAGCTGCATGACTTAACGGAATGTCAGGAGTTGCTGTAGATGTATTTTGTTGACTAACATTCGAAGCCCCATATGGTTTTGCCGCATCTAATCTCTCAAAACTCACTAATAAAACCATAAGAAACAAAACCCCAATTATTAAAACCGCCTTACCCAACTTTAAAAATTTTATTCTCATTTTAAATCAAGAGTCCAATAAATACTCCTGGGAGATTTTATTTTTCTAATAGAATTTCCAAACTTTCTTTTAAAACTTCTAATCCCAGAAATCTTGCTTTCCTTAAGGATTCCTTTTTTCTTAAGATTATTTAATCTAGGCGCAACTGCAGAAGAAGTTATCCCAACTCTTAAAGCTATTTTACTTCCAACCATCGGGCTCTGCTTATATAAAAACCTCAAAATTTCTCTATCAATCCCATCCAGGGCCTGCTTTTTTCTTACCTGCATTTATTTTACAACCTCTATTTTTATGTTGTCTTCATCAACCAACCATCTAAACTTGTCTCCTTTTTCCAATTTCAAGAAATCCTTCACTTCCTTAGGAATCCTTATCAAAAGATTTCTCCCATCACTACTAAGTGTGGATATTTTCTCAATATTTGCCTTTATACCTATTAATTCTATAAGCTCCTCTTCTGTGATTGCCATTTTATCTTATTTATTTAATGTTTTCGTACTTTTTAAATCTATCCTTTCTAAATAAAAAGTACTTTTACTAAAGATAAGCCTTATCCTATAATAATAAAGTGTACACAAAAACGAAATGGATACAACCAAAAACAAATCTACAAATCTTTAAAAAATTACCTAATAAAATAACCTTTTATTGATCTTCCTTGAATACTAAATTCTTTCGGATTCCTCATATTCATAATTCCAAGTCCATCAAAAATATTTTCAGAAATTAAAATTTTACCTTCTGCAAATTCAATAGCTTTTCTTGTTCTTAATGCAAACTCTTTCAAAAATCTAGCGCTATTTTTAAAAATATCCGAATCTATTACAACTGAAGTAAATATATTATGTTTCTTAGCATTTTCATAAACCTCTCTTGCAAAATTCACTAACCTTGTTTCTGATTTTTTTCCAGGATGCCCGTAAAAAAAAGTAAAATAAAGATTCTCATTTAATTTATTTAATGTAAATTTTCTTTTTTTAGCTATTTTTTCTAAGGTCTTAAAATGTTTCTCAAAATGAAAAACTGCCATATAAACTCTCTTTTCAAAAGTCTTCTTTTGAACAACTAATTTTTGAGCAGAATCATACGAAAACTCATGCAAGGGACCTTTTACAACTTTTTTTGGCTTTGAAGTTTTTCTTCCCTTCTTCAAACCATCTAACAATCCTTTTTTATAAATAAAAAAATAAAAAACAATCCCTATTAAAATTAAAAAAATAAACAAACCTATAACAATCGCGGTTGTACCTAATTTAAAATCTG
>CAZQKV010000191.1:0-1707 GCA_964593995.1 Candidatus Woesearchaeota archaeon | reverse complement strand
CATTTCATTGAGTTTTGCCACTGGTAATTAGCAGAAGGGCCGGTATATCTTGCTTGTTGTATAATCAATCCAGTAAAATTAATAATATTTGAGATTAGCAAGATAATTGTTATAATAGATGCAATTATGAAAAGCAATTTAAAAACCTCGTCCTTACTTTTTCTAGCCCCCTCGCATAGATTAAAAACAGTATAAGCTACCATAAGCGAGACAAAAGGTGTAACAACAAAAAAGAATCTAATAGCCCCCCTTCCTGCTATTAACATAGTAAACATTAAAATAGACATTATTAAAAGTTCTTTTTTAAATCTAATTTCTTCTCGAAAATAAACACTTATAAAATATCCTAAAAATAATAATAAACTACCAAAGAACACAATCTTGCTCACAAGATTAGTTCCGTTTAATAAAGAGCTTTGGGAAGTTCTACTAAATAAAATTCCAAAGACCATTATAATCCAGCATACTGAAAAGAAAAATCTTTTTCTTAATTTTCTTATTCCTTTTGAAAGATTTGTTCCAATAAATATCATTCCAATAACAAATAATGCAAAGAGAGTTTGTCCAGACTGGCTTACCCAATCTGTAAGATAAGGTTGCTTGCTTTCTGCAACTGTTAATCCAATCCTATCCCCGCTAAAAGGAGTAACAAATCTATTAATTATAGATTGAACCATTGAAATAATACTTTTCCCAATAAGAGTAAGAAATATTGTCCCTAAAATAAGAGTTAGTACAAAAGTAATAACAACTCGGTATCTTCTTAAGTTTTCTTTTTTAATTAATTCTTTTTTCCATATTAGTATAGAATCTATAATAATAAAACCTAGTGCGAATACGCTTGCTATACCATTTGCATTAATTATATATTTGTTAACAATTCTTATTATAGCAAACCCAAAAATATTGCTGAACAAAATACTAAAGATAATCCAACAAACATAAAATAAGATATATCCCAAGAGTTTATTTTTATTTTCTTGATCTGGTTTTTGATAAATTACAATCCAGTATAATAAAAAACTTAAAGGAATAATTAAGAAGAGAAAATTAGCAACACCACTCCATCCAGCAATTGTAAATGCAGTGACAAGACCAAGCAAACCTCCTAATAATCCTGACTTTTTTAAAGAAGCCTTACGTTTTTCAAAGATGTTTAATGAAACAATATAAACCAATAAAGTTAGAAAAAATCCAAACATCCCTATAGCTTCGTGATCTGCAAAACCAGCCATGGTTCTATAAAGATATGCAGGGATTGTTGCAAGAATGAGGCTGCTTAGTAAAGCAGTTACCTTTGATTTTGTTAAAATCCATATTAAAATAAAAAATACAGTCATGCCTAAAATAAAAAACACAACCGGATAAACAACATCTATATATCCTAAGGTAATATTGTTATTAAAGACTTTGGACACTTTATACATAAAAACTAGAGTTTCTGGCAAAATTTCTTCAATAAAACCTATATGAAGTGTTGGGTTTCTCATAGAATCATAAGCAGGCAAACCCCCTTCACTAATCATTGTTTCAGCAGCCCTCAAAAAATAATAAGGATCTAGTGCAAGAGGAATATAATTTCCAGTAGTAGAATCCTTAAGCAGACCTAAATTAAGAAGCCTTGCAGAGGCTCCAAAGAAAATAATCCAGATCAGCAAAATAATAATTGCTATTTTAAATTTTTTATAATAAGCTAAAATACTTGAA
>CAZQKV010000190.1:0-1712 GCA_964593995.1 Candidatus Woesearchaeota archaeon | reverse complement strand
AACTATTGCTTGTTAAGGGAATAATAAATTGTGTAATTTTAATTAATGAAGATTCATGTTCTGAACTTATAAAAAAATCATTAACTGAAAAATATTTTAAAATTTGGTCAACAACTTCTAATTCATAATCTTGTTCTTTTAAATCTGCATGAATTTTTGTTTTTCCTTGCAAGAAAATTAAAACTTGTTCAAATGTTGGAACATGATAAGGAGTTTGCTCATTTAAAAAATGATAATCTAACTCTCCAACACCCATATCATCAATCTCAGAATCGTGAAATGCAACTAGCTTGCCATCTCTTGTTTTTCTTACATCAATTTCAACAAAATCTGTTCCAAACTCAATTGCTTTTTCAAATGCTTCTAATGTATTTTCTTGCTCATAAAAAGAAGCGCCCCGATGTGAAATAATATATTTTGAATTAAAATCAAAATAAGCATGAACCAAGCTAACAAATAAAACAATAAATAATCCAGTAAATAATAAACTAATTATTTTTTTATCCAATTTCTTCTCCGATTTATTATTAAAGAGAATTTATTTTTTAAGGATTTATGTGATAAAACAATTATCAAAGAAATATGTAATTAAAATAGTTATAAAAGTCCCATTCTGAACAAATAAGTTTTTAAACAGTTCCTTCTTTGATATCCTGAAAAATGGTGCTGGAAATTCCTGAGATTGTTATAAAGTTTGGTAAACCTGTTTTAGTTTTCATCATAGTTATTGCTGTTTTTACAATAATCATGTCCTTTATTAAAAGAGCTTTGCTTAAAAAAACCAGTAAAAAAATTATGATACATAACATAACTGTCTTTTCAAATTTAATAACCTACTTATTTATTATTATTGCTGTTGTTGGAATTTTCTTTTATTCTTCTGGAAATGGTATGGCTTTTGGGATAGCTACAGGATTATTTTCTGCTGCATTAGGTTGGGCATTGCAAAGGCCAATAACAGGAATTGCTGCATGGATTATGGTTGTTGTTAAAAAACCATTTAGAATAGGAGATAGAATACTAATCAATAATGTTAAAGGAGATGTTACTGATATAACTCTCACACATATTTATTTAAAAGAGGTTGGTGGGACAGTAGCTAGTGAGGAACTTTCCGGGAGAATAGTTATGGTTCCTAATTCCTTGATGTTTGACCAAAATATAATTAATTATACTATCCAAGATGAATATATTTTAGATGATGTGGGGGTTTTAGTAACATATGAAAGTGACTTGGACAAAGCAATAAGAATCTGTGAAGAATCTGCTAAGAAAATAATGAAGAACCAGATTGGCAAAATGCCGAAAAATCCTTATGTTAGGGTGCAGTTTCAAGGTTCTGGTATAGATATAAAAGTAAGATATTATGTCAAAGCAGGAGAAAGAATAGAAGTTTCTTCTAATATAACTCAAGAAATATTCAGGGAGTTTAATAAAGAAAAATCTGTAGAAATTGCTTATCCTCACACAGAAGTTGTTTTGAGAAAGAAAATTCTAAAGAGATAAAAAGAAAAAACAAAAAATAACAAATAAACTATTTTTAAAAACTCCTTAAAAATGATAAAAAAACTAAAAAATAAGCTTGGAAATTACAAACAAAAATTAAAAAAACACCTTGAAGAGGTTGTGAGGATTAAAACTTCTCCACATTCAATAGCCTCAGGTTTTGCACTTGGAACTGCTATTGCTGTCTTGCCTACTTTTGGACTAGG
>CAZQKV010000189.1:0-1713 GCA_964593995.1 Candidatus Woesearchaeota archaeon | reverse complement strand
CAGAATCTGGTTTATTAACAAGTTCAGGCCAAACAACAAGACAATTATAAATATCAGGAGGCCCCTTAGGATTTTTTGAATTTGTTATTGGAAAATATCTTATATTTCTAATATCCATTCCTTTGCTTACATCAGCCCCCCAAATTTCTTGAGCATTTAAAGTATCAAACCTATATACAATATTTGTTCCATTAATTTTAGGATGCCTGCATTCTCCATAAGATGAAGCAGGAAAAATACATAATTTTTCTTTTGTATCTAAATCATGCCACCAAAGACTTCCTGCTTGCTCATAAACTAGATTTTGCATATCAAGATTTGGGCTATTTGCTTCACCAGAATCATTTACAACATATTGAGCATTTGGGTCATTTGCATCCATTCTCAAGTCACTCACAATAATATTTCCACCATCATTCCATGCAGAATAATTTTCAGCTATTGTAGTTTTAGTTATTTTATCAGAATCTCCTATTACAACAAAAATATCCTGAGCACTAGCTTTTTTTGGCATAGCACAAACTGCTAAAGTTATTATTGTTGCTAAAATTGCTTCTAGTGTTCTAAACCTCATTTTTTGTGAATTTTTGTTTTAAGTTTGTCCTAAGAAAAAGGCTTAAAACTAAAAAAATTAAATAAAAATTCACCCTTTTTCCTATTTACTTAATTAAAAATTAAAATATGCTTTTAAGCATTTATATACTGAGAGATATAATAAGGAGCTCAAGAATTTAGTTTCAAACAGCAGTAAGGCTGTAAATTTTGAATACCTATTCAAAACCAAAAGGTTTATAAATAATGAATACCTATTCATAATAACTAAATTAAACAAACAATCGGAGGGAAAATAAAATGCCACGAGGAGATGGAACGGGCCCTGCAGGACAAGGCTCAATGACTGGAAGAGCAATGGGTTATTGTGCAGGCTTTAATGCACCGGGATTTATGAATGCTGGTTTTGGAATGGGAGTTGGCAGAGGCTTTGGAAGAGGCCTTGGAAGAGGAAGAGGCTTTGCTTGGAGAGCAAGAGCAATACCAATTCAACAAGTGCCAACCCAGCAAGTACCAGTACAGCAAGCAGTGATTTCAGAATCAGAAGAAAAACAAATATTAGAAAGAGATTTGAAAGAAATACAAAAAAGATTGAAGGAGTTAAAATCTAAGTAAAATCATTACGAGTAAAATCGTATAAAGATTTAAATAACTTATCATGTTTATTATTTAAATAAAATGGAAAACAATACAGTATCTAAATTGATTTTTGGATTTTTGGTTTTGATAATTGGAATTTCATTAATAACAACTGTTGCAACAAGCACTGTTGGAGTTACTGAAAAAGTAGGTGCTAGTTCTGAAGTTATAGATTTAGCTTTGGATAGAGATCTAGTAACTGCTTGTGGAATGGGGTTAAATGGAACACATGAATATGTTCTTGCACATGCTCCTTCAGGATGGAGACAGTATGGGGGTTGCCCCATAACAAATTTCATAATTCTTAAAAAACCATTTCCACCATTTTTTCTATCTTGATAATCTGCTAATAATTGATATACAATTTTTCCTGCTAAATTATTATCTGTTCTCCTATTTTCACCATGCACATGTCCAGATAAAACTATCTGAAGATTTTCATGATTTTTTATTAATTCATCCCAAATATACTCTGTAGACTTACATCCATGAACCTCTCTTTTAGGAGGATTTTCTTTATTT
>CAZQKV010000188.1:0-1722 GCA_964593995.1 Candidatus Woesearchaeota archaeon | reverse complement strand
ATGGCCGGGCTCATAAAAGAATCATATAAAGATATTTTTGAAATACATGATATTAAAACAGCAATAAAACATGATATAATAAATTTTTTTGTATCAAAATATAAATTTGGACCTGCACAAGCAACAATTGCAACAAGGTTGTTTCTTTACTTATGTCAAACATATAATATTGAAATATCTGAGGACTTAAAAAAGAAAACCGCTGTGGGGATTCCAAAAAAAAGAAAAAAACAACAAAACATAAGCTCCAAGTATAAAACAAAAAAAGGAGATAAAAATAATCCACAGAATATGGGAGTACCCTTTCAGAGCAGAGAGGATTTTATAGAATTAAAAGATGATGTAATGTATATCAAAATACAAAACAATAGCCAGGCGATTAAGAAGGCTAAAAGTTTGTTAAGTATTTATGAAAAAGATGCTGAAACAGATGAAGATAGTCAACGAAATTCCGAGGTAGACTTAAGCAACACCGAAGAAAAGTAGGTGAATATACCCTGGGCCTCTTCCCTCTTTCGGACAGACTGCTCAGGGTGAATGTCCTATTAAATATATTAATATTTCAAGGTATAAAAATACTTGTATTCTAACAAACCACTTATTTCTTAACCAAATAACTAAAAACAGCTGAAACAATAATAATTAAAAAATTCCCAAATAAAACATCAGGAGTAAACAAAAAATTATAATCACTATTTAAAAACAAAGGGATTGCGATTATTGAATCTAGAATAACTCCCACAATAACTAAAACAACTCCAAAACTAAGCCCACGAACAAAATTAGGCTTAATTTTCTTTCTAAAGTAAATTAAATTAACAAAAAGAATAAATAAAACAAGCAAGATAAAATGAATCGAATTATAAAGCACATCTGACCTTCCTAATCCCAGCCCAGACGTAAGAAAACTGACTTCAAGAAATATTAAGACCCACAACAAAATTCCTAGCAAAACCGCTTTTATAACTTTCATTCTGAAAATATTAGGAATTCAACACTAATAAACTTTTTTATAGTATAAGACAATATAAATCTTTAAAAATAAAAATTACAATTAAGATTCATGCCAACTGAGTTTAGAAAAAGAGAAACTGCTTATAAACTAAGAATAGGGGATTTGCTTAGAGCAAACCAAATTTTTGAAGAATCTGAATCACTAAACAAAAAACTCAAGTTTGTAGAATTAGGAAATAAAACAATCTTAAGAGTTAATATAATTGCAAATGTTATTGATAAATATGAATCAGAAGGTGAAAGAAAATTTGCATCAATAACACTAGATGACGGAAGCGGACAAATAAGAGCAAGAGTATTTAGTGAAGATATAGAAAAATTTAAGGAAATAAGCCAAGGAGATACTGTATTAACCATTGGATTATTAAAATCCTATAATCAGGAGCTTTATATCTTGCCAGAAATAATAAAAAAACAAGACCCAAAATATCTTCTTGTTAGAAAACTAGAAATTGAGCAAGCCACTCCCAAACAACTAAGCCCAAAAGAAAAACAAGAAATCAAAGTCCTAAGAGATGAAGTAATTGACTTAATAAAAGATTCAGAAACAAATGAAGGTATTGAAAAAGAAGAAATGATCATGAAGCTCGAACATAGCAATCCCAAAACAATAAGCCAAGAAATACAAAAATTACTAGAAGAAGGCATAATCTACGAACCCAAACCTGGACGTGTCAGGTATTTGGGGTAAATGCCCGGCAGGGGCAT
>CAZQKV010000187.1:0-1776 GCA_964593995.1 Candidatus Woesearchaeota archaeon | reverse complement strand
AGGCTTCCCAGGCCGGTGTTTACTGGATAGATAGCTGGGAATACTTATCAGCTTGAAGAGCAAATAGCTAAAATGGTAAAGTTTACTGACTTAAGACAAAAAGGAACAGCGATATTACCAGCAGTGAGAGAATCTGAAAAGTGGATATTTAACTATCAAAAAATACCCAAATTTAATTTATCTTATAATGGGGGAAACCCATCCAGAAGTTAGAAAAAAGCAAGGAGAAAAATACAGAAAACAGCTTGTTAAAGAAGTTGAAAGACTTGGTTTAAAAAATCATGTAAAATTCTATAATAAATATGTAACACTTCAAGAAATAATTAATTACCTTTTAGCTTCAGATATTTATATTTGTACAAACTTAGAAAGAAATCAAATCGTAAGTGGAACCCTATCTTACGCACTCGGTTGCGGAAGAGCTTCAGTTTCAACACCAATTATCTACGCAGAAGAAATTCTCTCAGATGAAAAAGGAATTCTTGCAGAATTTAAAAACCCAGAATCATATACAAAAGCAATAGAAAGAATACTCTCTGATAAAGAATTGAAAAAAAGAATTGAAAAAAAAGCTTACACCTTCGGGAGATCGATGACATGGTCTAATGTTGCTTCTCGTTATTTAAATATTTTTAATAGGGTCGTAAAACTAAGAGAAGAAACAACTAAAAAGTACCCCCCAATAAAATTAAATCATTTAAAAGATTTAACAAACAAGTTTGGTTGCATACAGTTTTCAGAGGTTTCAACTCCTGACATAAAGTCAGGATATACTATAGATGATAACGCACGTGCACTGATAGCAGTAGTAACACATCATAATATTTTCAAATCCCCTATATCAATAAACCTAGCCAAAATATATATAAACTTCTTAGAAAGTGCTCAAGAGAAAGATGGTAATTTCAAAAACAACTTTTACAATGATAATGAGGTTCTAGATGCTTATAGTATAGATGCATCCGGAAGAGCACTATGGGCCCTTGGATACACCATTGACAAATGCAAAAATGAAGAAATAGTAAGTAAAGCAAAAAAAATGTTTAAAAAAGCTTATCCTACAATAAAAGAACTTAAAAAAAGAGAAGGCAATCTAAGAGCAAAAGCATTTTCAATAATTGGATTGCACCACTACCTTCAAAAAGAAACCTCTAATAAAAACTTCACGATAATGAAAAAATTAGCAAACTCTCTAGTCAAAGCATATAAAGAAACATCTGAAGGTAACTGGAGGTGGTTTGAAGAAAAACTAACTTATTCAAACTCTAAACTTCCAGAAGCATTATTTTTAGCTTATAAAACAACCAAAAATAAAAAATATTTAGAAGTTGGAGAGAGGACGCTCCACTTTTTATCTGAGATTGTTTTCATTGATGACGAACTTCTTCCAATTGGGCAAGACGGTTGGTTTAAAAAAAATGGGAAAAGAGCCTTATTTGACCAGCAACCAGTAGATGTTTCTGCAATGGTGCAAGCATACTTGGTGGCTTATGAAATAACAAAGAACAAACATTATCATGAAAAAGCAAGCCTTTCATTTAATTGGTTTTTAGGTCGCAATTATTTAAAACAAATGGTCTATAATGAATCAACCGGAGGGTGCTATGATGGACTCTCTAAAGAAACGTTAAACCTAAACCAAGGAGCAGAATCAACAATTGCATATTTAATAGCAAGACTTATGTTAGAAGAATTTAAAATACGTGAAAAAAACAAACTAATTAAAACAAATTTTTAAACCAATCAATAATTCTCTTCCAAAAACTTAATGTAGAC
>CAZQKV010000186.1:0-1780 GCA_964593995.1 Candidatus Woesearchaeota archaeon | reverse complement strand
TTTAGGTGTCAGATTAGTTTGTTTTGCAGATTTTGTCTAAAATAATACTACACTATAACAAACTTTAAAAACAAAGTTTTTTATAAAATATTACTAATAACTACCAAAAATGGTTAAGAATTTTAGGAGCAAGAACTTGGTGAGAATTTCGGGGTGTTAACAAGAGGGATTTAAATAAAAAAATAACCAAAAAACACACAAATGAAACCACTAAAAATTGCAATTGTTGATTCTGATGAAAGTTCATATCAAAGATTAAAAGACAAACTTTGTGAACTGGGGGGTGCACTTGATAATTTTATAATTAAGTATGAAAAAATTGGATATCCTAAAAAAAAAGATGCTGAAAAATATATACAACCCGCTGAGTTATTAGAAAATAATCCTGATATGGTTATTTTAGATTATAACTTATCTAAGAAAAACGGATTAAATATTGTGAAAGGGATAAGAGGAAAAAATAACTTTATTCCAATTATCTTAACTTCAAGAACTAATGATCCTTCTTTTCCTACTCATACCCTTGTTGATCTGATAAATGAAAATCCTAAAGTTATTGGTCTTATTGATCAGTCTTGGGAAAAAACTGCAACCCAGGCGCTGGTTAAAGGCAAACTTAGGAGACCGTTAAATGTAGCAATTCTTGGTTTAGGGATGCTTGGTCAAGCATTTTTAAGAGAATTTATTAAATCAGAGGAAATAGGAAAAGTAAATGGGTTCAGTGAAAGAAAAAAGCCACACTCACAACCAATTGTAGATTATGATCTGATCTATAGATTAATTGGTGCGGAAAAAACAAGAGAGGGAACACATCATAAATTAAACCTTTTTAATACACTAGAAGGAGCAATAGAAGGAACTGATTGCACTATTATATCAACTTCTGCTGTTCACGGATCACCTATGGAAAAAATAGCTGAAACAGATGATAGGCATGATCTACTTTATGTTGAAGGTAAGAAAATAAAAAACTATGCTGCCAGAATAAACAGGGCAGGATATGAAGGTCTTGTTATTAATATGACAAATCCTATTGGAGCAAATCTTATTTTAGCAAAATATAAAGGACTTAAAGCAGATCAATTAACATCTTCTATTGATGTTGATGATGCCAGATTTATAGAAGCAATTAGAGCAAAATTAGGACCAGATTATGATTCATTTAGAAGATTTAGTTGGCAATTAATTGGAGAACATGGAGATGTTAGATTTGCAGAACTTCGTTCTAGTGAGGCTGATAAAGAGCTTGTAGAAGTAAGACAAATTGTTACTCAAAAATTAATTGGAGAAGCTTTAAAAAGAGCTAGTGACATGGGAAAAGAACAAATGAAATCTGCTTCACAGCTTCATACTGCTTATACTCAAGCACCTGAAGAAGCAACAAAATTGCTTGTTAATCTTGCAAATTTTGAAACAAACCCAAAATCTTCTTATTATTGTTATGAAACTTTTGGAGATGTAGGAGGATTTATTGCATTACCTTGTAAAATAAGCTATTTCCCACACATAAGAGTAAGGCCAGATGAAAATAGGATTAAAAATATTCAAAATGGTGCTATGAAAGAGGTAAGGGATATAATTTCATTTCAAGGCCTATATGTTAGAAATTATCTAACTGGAGGAGAATATGGAGAAGAAAATTTAACAGGAGAACAAAATGGAAGAAAAGATAACACAAGTATTTAAGTCAATTGGATTAAGCAAAAATGAAATCAAGGTTTATCTAGATTTAGTTAAAAACGAGATTTCTTCTGCATTAGATATTTCAAGGAGAATAAAG
>CAZQKV010000185.1:0-1787 GCA_964593995.1 Candidatus Woesearchaeota archaeon | reverse complement strand
GAATTTCTAAAATTTTAAGTTTAGAAGTTTAAACAAATTCAGCAGCTTCAAACTTTTTAGAAACTATTTGATCATCTTCAAATTCTTCTTCAACATTTATATCTGCTGCAAATTCATAATTTTCTCCAGGACCATCTTTTATTAGTTCTGAAATATCTTCTAAAGTTTCTAAAGCAGTTAAAAAGCTATCAATAGGAAGATGAATTTCAGTAGGAAGTGAAAGTTGTATATCAGTTTTTTTATTGATAGTGAATCTCCCAAAATCTAATATTTGGCCTTGTCTAAGAACCTCTGGATAGGTTATTTTATGAGATTCAGCTCTATAATTTACTTTTCTAGGTTTGCCTTCAGGACAGCCTAGTGATATTCTAAATAAATCTCTCCCTCTTACTAAGCCTCCAGTTAATAATTCAGGTTCTCCAAAAGGATAGTCCATAGGCCAAGGCAAATATACTTTTCTTGCCTTAATTTGTGTAACAGGGCCGAGTTCTCTTACTAGGGGAGGATTTACTTTCCTCTCTTTCATCTTTTGTATGTAAAGATTCCATCCTTTTTGATTAAAAGCTAATAATATCTTTTCGTATTTTGTTTGAAGATCTTGCTCTTCAAGTTCTTCAATACTTTCAGTAATTTGAGATCCGCCACCTTTTTTGTTAAGTGTTTCACATAATTCATAGTGATTTCTTCCATTACAACATAATCCTAGCATTAAACTTTTATATGCTGGGGTCTCTTCAACAGTAAGATTAATTAATCCCCCCTGTGTAATTGTCTTTTTTTTAGGTGGCATTAAAGCCATTTGCGATAAAACTCTGCATTTGTAAACCTTAGGACAATACGGTCCACCTATCCTGTCTGCAAATTCTTTTATTGCTTTTAATCCTTTTAAAACAGCAGTATCAAAATCTGGGATTTTTTTTGTCTTTAACATATTTAATACTACATATTTACATATTTATAAATTTGTTTTGGTTTTTAAACTCTTTTTTATTCTCAACTTCTTTTTATTTTTATTTTTCAAACTCTTTTGGTTTTTCAAACTCTTTTTGTTTTTTATAAAATAAAAAAAAGGAGAAACTAAAATTATAAAAATAAAAAATTAAAATAATTAGTAGTAACTTGTTTCTCCGAATTCTTCAGGTTCAGCAGGTTTCTTTGTTAAAAGAACTATTAAAATAATTAACAATACCACAAAGATAATTGCAAGAACAACTGTTAGTATTAAAACAGCGCTGTTTGCTGTTGCAGAATCTTCTACATTAACTGTAAGATCAATCTGCTCAACAAGTCCAGACTCTGAATTAACATTAATTGTTACTATATGTGTTCCTTCTTCTGCACTATCTGTAGCTTTAACTATTATTTTAACAGTCTTGCTTGAATCTGCGCCAATAGCAACTACTGGAGTTTCTGCGTTTATAAGTAATCCTATTGATTCTTCAGGAGTGATTGAATAAACAACCATCCTATCATTAGGATTCACCAAAACAATCTCAAAAGTTGCTTCTTCGCCAGTTGAAATAGATTTAGAAGTCATAACTGGTAGAACTCCGGTATTGTCTCCACCAATAGTGATCTGCTTTGTTACACTAACACTTGCATCATAGTTATAAGCTTTAACTTCCAAGTCATAAACACCAGGAATAACATTTCTTGGTATTGATAAATATATTTTCTTATTCATAGTATCTCTAATATCATCATAATCCTCTTCAATATCAGAGTCTATATCTCCAAAATATATTTTTTTCTCAACACCCAAGTCAGGTATTGAAGCAATAACATAT
>CAZQKV010000184.1:0-1796 GCA_964593995.1 Candidatus Woesearchaeota archaeon | reverse complement strand
CTGAAGTAATTGAGAGAAGTTCTTTTTTAGAGGGAGAAAAGTTTTCCTTATCATACCTCTTTGTTGTTTTAACATATAAGTCTTGTTCGTATTTCGTTAAAAAAAATAATAGCAGGAGTTTTTAAGGATTATTATAATATGGTTTAATCTGTATTTTTAAGTAGCAGGCATTTTAAGCAATTGGGGGTAATTTATAGAAAATTTTCAATGCCACAACAAAAAGTATGATTAAGACAATAAATAAAATCACATGAGGAGGTCTTAACATAAATCTGCTTTTATATTCTTCACTATACCTCATTAATCCGCCACCACTTGATGGCATTGATATTCCTGGGATTACCATAAAATCTATAATAGCAGGGTGTTTTTAAAGTTTTGCAAAAAGATAAACTTTAAAACATAAAATCTCTTGAGATTTGTATTAATGTAATAACATAAAAATATGGCAGAAGAAAAAAAAGAAGAAAAGAAACAAGAAACTAAGAAAGAAGAGAAGGAAGAAGGAAAAAAGAAAAGCAATTATAATTCAAAAGAAGTTGAAGATAAGATAAGGAAGTTTTGGGAAAAATCTAAAATTTATAAATTTGATTCTAAATCAAAAAAACCTGTTTATTCTGTTGATACTCCTCCACCATATGCTTCTGCAGGACATTTGCATATAGGACATGGTTTACATTATACTCAATTTGAAATTATTGTAAGAGTTATGAGGATGCTTGGAAAAAATGTTTATTTTGCACCGGGTTTTGATGATAATGGCCTTCCAACTGAAAAATATGTTGAAGAGAAATTAGGAATTAATAAATCAAAAACAAATAGGTCTCAGTTTAGAAAGCTTTGTTTGAGAGAAAGTGAAAAAGTTGAAAAAGAATATGCTGATAGGTTTTTTAAAAAATTAGGGCATAGTTATGATTGGGATTTGTTATATCAGACTATTAGCAAAGAATCTCAAAAAGTAGCTCAAAAAGCATTTTTAGAATTAGTTAAGAAAGGCGAGTGTTATCGCGGGAAAGAACCTGTAATTTGGTGCCCGTATCATGAAACTGCTTTAGCTCAAGCAGAAGTTGAAGATTTGCAAAGGCAGACTAAATTAAATTATATTGAGTTTGGTGATAAAGAAAGAGTTTTGATTGCAACAACCCGTCCTGAATTATTATCTAGTTGTGTTGGTGTTTTTGTTCATCCTAATGATAAAAAGCATAAAGATTTGGTTGGAAAAGAGATTATGGTTCCTATTTTTAATTATAATGTTAGAGTAATGGCTGATGAAAAAGTTGAACCTAAGTTTGGAACAGGAATTGTTATGATTTGCACTTTTGGAGATACTTCTGATATTGAGTGGTGGAAAAGATATAAATTAGATTTAAAGATTTCAATTGATGAAAAAGGTAAATTAAATGAAAATGCAGGAAAATTTAAGGGAATGAGTTTAAGTGAAGCAAGAGAAGCAATTTTGCAGGAGTTAAATGCAGAGGGGAGGCTTAAGAAGCAGGAGAATTTGGACCAGACTGTTGGAAGCTGTTGGAGATGCAATAACCCTGTTGAATATATTGTTAAAGACCAGTGGTTTATTCATGCACTAAAACATAAAGAAAAGCTGTTGGAAATGGGCAATAAAATTAATTGGTATCCTAAGTTTATGAAAGTCAGGTATGAAGATTGGATTAAAAATCTTGCTTGGGATTGGGTAATTTCAAGGCAAAGGTATTATGGGATTCCAATCCCTGTTTGGTATTGTGACAAATGCAATAAATTAATTTTGCCTGATGAGAAGAAAATACCTCTAGATCCTC
>CAZQKV010000183.1:0-1835 GCA_964593995.1 Candidatus Woesearchaeota archaeon | reverse complement strand
CTCTACATTGTCTATTAATTGTGCCAAAGTTTGTAATTCTTGAAGATCTAACATTTTCCCTCTTTATATAAATGAGACACAGAATAAGTTTATTAAAGTTATGTCTACCTTATTATTAAGTAAATTACATGTCCGGCATGTTTTCAGGAGGATTTTAAGAAGGATTTTGGCGCAGGATACTTTCCTCTACTTGTTTAGTTATCCCAAAAGCATTTAATACTGATTTTGGGTCTTTATAATACTCATTAATTATTTTTTGAACCTGATTAAATTCAAAAATTCCCTTTTTTTGCAGTTCATAAATTAATCTTGCTCTTGTTTCAAATTCTCTGTTTAAAGTTCCTATAGTTATACCAGATCTTTCGGAAATTTTTTCAAAAACCTTGCTATCTTTTTTAAAATAAAAAATATCCTCTTTTGCATTCCACAAAAAAGGAGTGTTTGTTATTGCAATACCTTTGCTATTTACATCAACAATTTCCACTATTTCTCTTAATCTTCTTGTTTCTTGTTTGTCTACTATAGCATGAGTCATAATTGCTACACAAGCAAGGGTATTTAATAAAGTTGGAGATAATTCAATAGGAGGGGTTTCTAATCTTTTAATTAAGGTATCAACAGAATCTGCGTGCATTGTACTTATTGATGAGTGGCCTGATGCCATTCCTTGAAATAATACAAAAGCTTCTTTACCTCTAACCTCTCCAACAACAACATAATCTGGATTTTGTCTAAATGAATTTTTTAATAAAGTAAATAAGTCAATAGAGCCTTGTTGGTTTTGATTAAGGGACGTTCTTGCAACACTTGGCAGCCAGTTTTCTCTCGGAAGGTTTAATTCCCTTGTGTCTTCTATTGAAACTACTCTTGCTTCAGGAGGAATAAAAAATGCAATAGCATTTAACAAAGTTGTTTTACCAGATGCTGTGCCTCCTGAAATTAATATATTAGATTTATGTTCTAATAATATCCAAAAATAAGACAAGATTTCAGGACTAAGAGTTTTCATATTTAATAATTGGATGGGGGTCCACGGAGTTTTTGTGAATTTTCTTATTGTAAATGTTGGACCGCGGCTAGTAACATCAGAAGTATAGGTAGCATTAACTCTTGAACCATCTGGCAAGCTCCCATCTAATAAGGGATTTGCATATGAAACATATTTCCCACACCTTTGCGCTAATTTTTCAACAAAACTAGCTAATGTATCAACAGATTGGAATTGTATATTTGTTTTCATATTTCTATAAATTCTATGAACAATGTAAAGAGGAGCATCAACTCCATTGCATTCAACATCTTCTATAAAATAATCTCTCATCAAAGGCTCTATCTGGTTCATACCAACAAAATCTCTAAACAAATAATAAAAAATCCTTTTGTAGCTCTCTTCATTTATTTTAAGGCCAAGCTCTTCTATTAATAATCTAGAAGTTTTATCTACATACTCTATTATAGATTCAATTGTTTTTTGTACAAGAACATTAGTATTAATCATCTCTCCAAGACTTACTTCCAATGTATTTAGAGTTTCTATTTCCTCTCTTGTTAAAGAAGGTTCTTCTACTTCATAAATTAATTCTCCTAATTGTTTATCCCAGTAAATATGTACACTAACATAAGGAGGAATAAGAGTATATCTAACATTAATTTTAGTCTTGTCTTTAATACTTGGTAGAGGGGGGATTGTTGGATTCAGATTGATATTTATCTTTGTCATATTATCACCTTTTTAATAATAAATAAAAACAAGACCAGTATTTAAATTTAAAGTTTTACTGAGCGTGTCTAATAAATAATTCTAAAAACAGGTTTTACTTTAATCAATCAATTAA
>CAZQKV010000182.1:0-1836 GCA_964593995.1 Candidatus Woesearchaeota archaeon | reverse complement strand
CTAACAACTTCTTTTTCTGGAACAATAGAAACATAAACCATTTTAACATCATGATTCATCCTTTCCCTCAACAATCTCAAGATATCATATCCAGAAAGTGTTGGCATTTTAATATCTATTAAAACTAAATCAAAACCATTGTCTGTTATTAATTCTAAAGCTTCTACGCCTTTCAACGCTATCACGACCTCATAACCCTCTTTTTCAAGAATAGTTTTCATAGTTTCCAGATCTTCAACATCATCATCCACAACTAAAATTTTCTTAACCATTTTTACCTCCTCTAAATTGTATTCAAAACTAAAACTGTCTTTAAATAACTAATGTTAAAAATCTAAATTTTTGAACTTGTCAACGTTTCATAATCAAACTAAATTTAATAATCTTATTGAAACTGTCCTCCCCTAAACACAACCCTCAATTTTTATTTTACAAACTCTTCGAGAAACTCTATTAATTAATAAAGTCCAATAATTCGCACTTAAAAACTAAAATACAAATCTGCATTTAACAAAAATCCAAATAACAAAATTTAAAATACCCTATTCATTAAAAACTATATGTAAATATGAAATGGCATCGCTATTAATAATAACTTCAGTAGAAAACTTGCAAACTGAAATAAACAAGATAGTTAGTTCTTTTAAAAATATCCCTGGAATTTATGTTTCTTTAAACAAAACTCAAAAAAGTGTGGAAGAAATTCTCAAAAAAAATAAGATAAAAACTGATAAATTATTTTTTATAGATTGTGTTACTTCAGAACAAACTAATGAAGATGTCCTCCACGTTCACCCAAACAATTTAGATAAACTGAATTATGCTATTGATACTTTTATAGAAAATATTAAAGGAAAAAAGTTCTTAATTATAGATGCCCTTTCTACTCTCTTAATATATAACAATGAAAATGACGTGGTTGCATTTATTAAAAAAATAACAGAACATACTTCTAAAGATAATGTTGAAATAATAGCATTAAGTCCCATAACAAAAGGGAAAGAACTCCTAAATAAAATATTTAACTTTTTTGATAAAGTAAAAAGAGGTAAAGATGAAAAAAAAGAGACCAAACTTAGAAGTAAAGAAGAGCTTATATATTAGCTTATTGCTAGTATTAGCTTTCTTTCTTATTATAACCACTTTCCTAGTTAATCTAACAATTAATCCCCTTGCCATAGCAGAACATGAAAAATCTTTTAATTTAGAAGTAGAAATCTCTGAGTCTTACAAATCAATGCAAGCAGGAGATGACGTCTGGTTCACAACAAAAATCCTCAACTTAGCTAACGAAGAAAGAATAGACATAATATTAGAATACTCAATTTCAGACCCAAACAATAACACTCTAGTCAAAAAATCAGAAACAGTTGCAATTGAAACACAAGCTTCTTTTGTTGGAAGTTTAAGCATACCTAAAGAAACTTCTAACGGAGATTATGATTTAAATGTTAAACTTTTTATAAATGAAATCCCAGAAGCACAAGGAAAAGATTCATTTAAAATAAGAAAAAAACAAAATAAATATTTTTATTATGTAACTTATACTTTTATCATATTAATTGCCCTATTATTACTAACATATATTATAATAAAATCAAAAATTATACTCGGGAAAATGAAAATGAAAATGAAAATACATCATATAATCAAAGATAAATCAAATAAAAATCTATAGGACAAAAATTTTCCATTTTTTTCTATCTTTTTCTGGAAATTATCCAAATTTCAGCGTGCGGTATTTAAAAGTTGATTTTTTATTAATTATATAATATCTAATTAAAAAAGAAAATGAAAAAAATTCTTTATATAGAAGACAATAAAGACACTGCCTCA
>CAZQKV010000181.1:0-1840 GCA_964593995.1 Candidatus Woesearchaeota archaeon | reverse complement strand
TTCTGCTATCTTGCTTGATGACAATTCTGAAAGACTTTATCCAATGAAGATAAGGCCAAGATTCACCTGGCATGGAGGAGAAGCTCCAATTGCAATTAAAGAAGGTGATTAAAATACAATTAACTCAACAAACTTAAAGTTTATATTCTGCTGGAGAGAGACATACTGCCTTTCCACCGAAAATAGGAATATCGTCTTGTATGCATAATGCCTCAAATTTATAACGATACATTTTTCCTTCATTAGTTTCAACAACTCCTGGAGGCTTGGGCATTTTCACAACAGTTTCAAAAATCCCTAGATTAGGTTCATTATAAAAATCTAAATCTATTTTCCGGTATGTTCCCTCCGGATCTCCAGTCTTTCTAGAAGCAATTCTCAAAAGTGTAGCAGCTAAAAACGCAGAATAATGCATCTTTAATAATTCATTTCCTGGTTTTAAACCTAAACATTGACATGCTTTCACCATCTCCTCTTTTTTTATTTCAATACTACTTCTCTCAATCTCATCGCCAAGTTTTACACGCGCAATAACTTCTTTTTGAGAAATCTCCTTTCTCTCATAACCTAAACTAACTATTGGACAAAAAACAATTTGGGCATCTTTTTGATTATATCCTGAAAAATTTAGATTTAATTCTTGGACAGAACCTAAAATTTTTTCCAAATTAAAACTAATTTTTGCTTTTCTTCTTCTAGGATAAAGGGGATCTATAAATTTAATTGAATGCCCATTATAAATTAATTTTTTAAGTTTAGACTCTCCTTCACCAAACCTTTCCTCATTGACTCTATCAACAAGATTATTAACTGCGCTCATAAAACCGAGTGCGTATTGCTCTGCATGCGCTGCAATTAAAGTGCCATGTGCTAAAGCTTTTTCATAGCCTGCTTCTTGCGCATAATCATCAAAAATATGCATCCTATTATAATCATGAACAAGAAATGCCCACTCCAAAAATCTTGTTCTCGGAATAAGTATTTTTCCACCCTCAACTGCTTTTGCAATATCTTTATCAAATAATTTTTTATTTTCAGAAGTTATTTTTATAAAATTTTCTTTTTCTTCCAAACTAAATCCCATTACATCAAGAATCTGATTAGAAATTTCATCATTCGTAAGCTTTTTTGAATTCTTCTGGGGTCCTGTCATTCTAAACAACTCTAAACAACTAATAAAAAATAATACAATCAGTTTATAAACTTTATACTAGCAAATAACAACCTTTATTTCAAAACACCCATCTCAATCATGTACCTATGCTTGTAAGGTGCAATTTCCCCTGCAAAATTAATTTTATTAATTTTTATTTTCCTGCCTAAATCAGCTGCCTCTGCCTTCAGCTTTTTCAATTCTTTTTTTAAATCAGAATCTTTGCAAAACAAATGATAAAAAATTCTTGTTCCCTTGCTACAGACTTTAAAACCATATTTCAAAAAACTATCTTTTAAATTAGGACGTGTCATAATAATAACATCAAATTTTCCCAGCTTTTTATCAACCTTTCTTTTAACATCTCCTTGAACAATTTTAATCCTCTCCTTTGGAATTTTATTTAATTTTAAATTTTCTTTAAAATACTTGCAGCATTCCTTGCTAATTTCAACCCCAACAATCTCAGCCGGCTTACTGTATTTGTAAATAACAATTGGATAAACTCCAATTCCTGCAAACATTACTAAAATCTTATTTTTCTTTTTTATTTTTAAAGCAACTCTTTTCCTATCATTACTTAACCTAGAAGAAAAATAACATGTACTAACATCAAACTTAAACTTACAATTATTTTCTTTATAATCTGCAACCAAATTTCTCTCACCTTTTACAGAGAAAAGAATA
>CAZQKV010000180.1:0-1869 GCA_964593995.1 Candidatus Woesearchaeota archaeon | reverse complement strand
CAACCTCTTTTCTAGAGTATCCATCAACAGTAACAATTGGAACTCCAAAAGATAGCGCTTCAGTTAATGCAAACCCAAAAGAATCTATATATGCAGGATAAATTAGCAAATCTATTTGAGGATAAATTTTTTTAAATAATGTTTCTTGAGGAATCACTTCAATAAACTTAATTTTCTTATTTTTAGAATATTTTTTTCTAATATGTTCGGGAGTAAGAGAGTTAAAAATTGCCTCAACATTTTTATATTTTTTAATCAATTTATCAATGACTTCTAAAGCATGAAGCCCCCCTTTACAATAAAATCTCCTCGAAGTAAATAATAATTTTATTCCCTTATGTTTAACTTTCTTAAATTTCTGAGCAGGAATCCCTGGATAAACTAGTTCTGTTTTAGATTCTAATTCTGGGTAAATTTTTAATATTCTCTTTTGAGTAATATCTGTCCAGCAAATAATTTTTTTACAATATTCACTATTAAGAATTTTTTGAAGGGCTTTGCTTCGTTTTATTAAAGAGGACCCATTTACTAAAAATTGGCCATCCCACTCAAAATCAGCGACCCAAGGTTTTTTATTTAAACTAAGGCAGTGTGCACAATGAATAATATCATATCTTTTTTTTGAGTGCGTAAGATGAGCATTAGGGACTTGTATTTTTAAAGCTCTAACAATTCTTCTTACATTGTCTTTTAAAAAATTAAAAAGGAGAATCTTTTTTTTACTTTGAATAACCCCTAAATCTTTTTTTTCAAAATTTATATAATCAACATTATTTGGGGGGTTTGTAAGAAGGTATTTGTAATAAGAAGAGTCTGAAACCTTTATAGGGTATTGGAGATAAACTTTTATTTTTTTCATTTTATATTTTAGCTCAAACGGTTTTAAAATGTTTGGCTTATTTTAAATATTGCAGATCATCAAACTCTGCATATTCCCCATTTTCCCTCAGAAATTCTTCTCTAGAGATAATTTCATCTGAATGCCTAATTTTCCATATATTAATCGGTCCCCTTGCTCCATTAAAATAAACAACCCCATTTAAGTTAGCTCCTTGGGTGTTTAAGTATTCAACATTAGGGTCTTGTGTTGAACTAACAAGTTCAAAATTTTCATACAATCCCTGCTTGTTTCCTAAAAGATATAATTGAGCAAACAAACTATTCATAGTCTTAGGAGAGAGATACATAATTAGTCCGAGATTATCTACTTGTACTCTTCCTTGCTGGTCCTGATAAACTCTTGGAACCAGCTTAATAGTAACATTTAATCCTTGTTCATAATCTATTGTTTCTTGATTAAAACTTAAATACCTGAGAGGCATTTTATACTGGTTTCCATTATCAAAATAAATTCCTTCAGGTTGTTTAAACATAAGAGAATTATTCTTATTAATTGTTTCTAAAACAACTGCCATAAGTCCTGCTCTCCCTTCTGGCAAAAATATTTGGGTTCCATTATTATCATAAACTATGTCTCCATCAAGAGGCACTAATGACACTTGCCCATTACGAGCATTTTGATAAGTTCTTATTGAACCATTTCTTGTTTCTTGGATTTGATTAGCATCTATAGAAACTGTAGGAATCCAAGCAAGTCTGTCATTTCCTTCCTCATCACTCCCGATACTGCTGTATGCAGGATACTTTCCAATATCTGTTGGATCAATTAATAAATAAGAGACATTATGAGCTTTCATAAAACTTAGTGCAGTTTCTGGATAAGGTGTCGTGAGAACATACCTTCCAATTAGATGGTCCCAAAAAGTATTTTTATGCCCCCCATCAGTTATAGTAGCTCTCTGACCAAGATACTGGACCCAATAACCATAATCCCACCAATGAACAAATATTGAGCCCTCAAGTGTATTT
>CAZQKV010000179.1:0-1872 GCA_964593995.1 Candidatus Woesearchaeota archaeon | reverse complement strand
TTTCCTACTACCTGCCTTATTATAATTATTTTGAATGAATTCCATTTTACCATCTTCCCAAATTTTGGCGATTGGGATATCATTAATAGGTCTAAATGCATCCCTTCTAGAAGAATGTAACTTGCAAACATTAACCCCTCTCAAAACATAACAATAATCATCATTTGTAGTTGCATGCCCAACTAATACAACTTCTGCAATATCAGAAAGAGCAACTTTTGCACTGCAAATTAAATTTAATCTGCTGTCTGCACTCCCCCTATCAGAACTTCTCTGAGAATAAGTAAGCACAACAGGTTTATTTAATCTTCCAAGCATAAATGAAAGAGCAGAAGCTGTATAATGTAAAAAATCAGTTCCATGACTTACAATTACCCCCTTAACATGCTTATTTTTAAGAGACTTTTCAATTAATTTAGCTAATTTAATCCAATCATTAGAATTCATGTTTTCACTTGCTTTTGAAAAAGGAGTTTTAACTCTTATATCTGCAATTTCAAAAATCTCAGGATAAATATCAAAAAGTTCTTGCCAATCAATAAGCCACTTAACCCCTCCTGTTTTTGGATCTAATTTACTGCTTATAGTGCCCCCTGTTAAAATAAAATCAATTATAGGTTTTTTACCAGAAAGCTTTATTTCTTCAGAATCTTCTTTTTCTTCTTTCTTCCTTTCAATTATCTTAATATCAGAAATATCTTCTTTTTTCAACCCAATATTATACCCATTATCTAATTTTAATAATAAAATACCTTTATCATGACTATCTAATAAAATTCCATTTTCTTGTTTATTATTTATAACAACTTCTATTCTATCCCCTGCCTTAGGTATTAATGAATCTGGTTTTTTCATCTTATTTCTTCTTCCTTTTCTTATTTTTCTTTCTCCTTTCTTTTATTTTCCTATTTTAATTTCTTTTTCCTGCCTTCCTTGCCTTTTGAAAAAAATTCAAAAGCAGGGCAGCATTTTTTTCCTTGCTTGCAATGTTTGCATGCTAACTGCCCATACAAAATAGGATTAATAATAAACCAATTGAGAACCGGATAAATTACAGCAATTAAGGTCAGTAAATGAAACCCTCTTGAAATCAAAAGAGCAATTCCAACAATTACTGGGATAAGTGAAGCTAAAATAAGAGGAACAAAATCCTTCCAACTAATCTCTCTTTTAAATTTTTTAGAATCTCCTTTTTTAAAAAATATTCTTGCAATATAACTTTTTCCAAAAGCGCATCTTGAATTATAATAACAGCAATGCCTGCATCCTTCCCAATAAACACTAAACTCAAGAACTGTAACATAAACTAAATATAAGATCCCTGTAATTAAATTCAATCTGAACATTATATATGCTCCAGAAACAACAACTAATAACATCACAAGATTTGCAATTAAAACTATCCACAAAGGATATTTGTCATATATTGCAGGCTTCTCAGGTTTTGCTGATTTTACCTTACTTTTATTCTTTTTCATATAAATATCTCCTAATATCTCCTTGTTACTCACAAGAATAACTAATACTTATCCTATAAAAACTTTATTAAATACAATTTCCATCATATGTTTATGAAAAAAGAGAAACAAGCTTCAATCATGATAGGAATTGAAATCCACGGATACTTAGAAACAAATGAAAAATTATTTTGCAATTGCAAAAACTTTCATGATATGAAAGTTATTAAACCAAACACAAACATCTGCCCAATCTGCACAGGACAGCCTGGAAGCAAGCCAATGCTTACAAACAAGTCAGCTGTTGATAAATTATTGCAAATTGGCTTAATCTTAAACTGCAAACCCAATTTAATTGAAAACAAAAAACCTTTAATTTTTCAAAGAAAACATTATGATTGGCCAGACATGCCAA
>CAZQKV010000178.1:0-1893 GCA_964593995.1 Candidatus Woesearchaeota archaeon | reverse complement strand
AAAAGGATGAAGATAACAGGGGTTACAACGCGCATGTTGAGTTCTAGGTTTTTTAGTAAAGATTAATTTTTAATTTGGTCTGAGTGTATGTCTTTATCGATAAGGTTATAATAATTAGAGATATGGAGGACTTAAATCAACTATGGTTAATTGGAAGCGATTATTTAAAACTCTGGCTTAGAGGTAGTGAACGTCCTGTTGTTAGTGAGATTATAGAACAAATTTCTGATTATGTTGAAGGTGTTGAAAGTGCAAGTGGTGCTGGTGTAGTTCTTGGAGCATGCTTTACAAATTTGAATCGGTTTTACACAAAAAGTGATGGTTCAAATTTGTTAGTTTTTCCACTTCATAATGAAAATGTTTCTTATGTTTTTCGAGATGATGTAGACTATCTTATTAATAATATGGGAGATCCAAAAATTATTTGCCCTAGGGATGGAATTTATTTTAATAGAAGTGATGTTATGTTGTTTTTTGCTGAAAATCCTTTTGAAAATAAAAAGAAATATGAAGAAATGAGAAACTGCGTATTGCAATCTCCAGAGGACATTAGATGTTTTTATTATAATTATACTAGAAAAAGGCTTGTTAGAAGAGCTGCGCGTGCTGGTCTAGGTTCTTTAGAACCTTTTGTTGAGAATACAGGATGGGAGTGAACCTCATGATTATTACAAAAACATGATAAAAATTAATAAAGAAGAAATTTAAACTTTTACTTTATCTTTTTTGCAGCTTATTTCAAGAATATTTCTAATGTAATTAGAATATTCAGCAAGATTAAATACCCTTTTGTCTCCAGGTCTATTTTGAATTTCAATTGGAATATTATAATCTGAAAGCCCGGTTCTATCTAAATCATAAATACATTGTGCTAAACTCTTTAGGGCCCCTTCTCTGTCAGTCCTTGCATCATAGGACATAATTCTCGCAAGAACAGGATCTGGTTCTGGATCAGGAATAACCGGCTTTACTGCAAACATCCCTGTTTTTCCTTGAGGATAATTATATTGTAACTCACTTTCTTGTATTTCTTTATCTTTCATTCTAGTTGTTCTAAATTCTTCTTGAAGAACTTTAAGAGCAGTTAATGCAGCATTATGAATATATTGCTCTACTTGTTTTTTTAAAGAAGAGAGAATCTTAAGCCCTAATTTTTTTCTAAGTCCTGCTAACGCAATAGGATTTTCTTCTAATATTTTTTCAAGACTATCTGTATTTGTTCTGATATCACAAAGAACTGCGACATTATGAGAAATGTCAAATTTTTCATATTCCATAATCATTTTTTTCATAGGATTTTCTTGAAAAAAAGTCCAAAAAATTTTATTTGAAAAAACTGGCTCAGTTTCAATTGAAAGTGAACTTGCAGCATTGATTGTTATGTCTTTTGGAGTTATAGAATATGAGTTATCCCCAATAAATAATAATTCAAATGACTTTCCTTTAGAATATTTAGTTTTATTAAACCAAACTCTTTTTGTAGAAGACAATCTACTTAATGTATTTTTTAAAGCGTCTGTTTTAGAATTTAAATTATTTAAGAATTGTCCTGCTGAATAAAAAGAATTATGAATAAATGTATAATCTCTAATTGAATCTCCAATAGTGAGGTCTCCTTTAGCAACTCTTTTTTTTAATTCTTCAACTTTTTCTTTCCAATTTTTTTCCCATAAGTTAACAAAATCTTTTCTTTTCTTAACCCTTTCTTGAACACATTTTATCTTTTCTTCTTCTTTTTCTATTTTTCTTGATTCTGTTTCTAAATCCTGAATAAAAGAATCTTTATTTTCCATTTCACAAAAAAACAATCCCCTCTTTTGTTAATGCAGTGAATCTGATTCCAACAGGCAGACTTAATAAAGCAGAGATTAAAGCCATGTGCTCTTTTCCATC
>CAZQKV010000177.1:0-1905 GCA_964593995.1 Candidatus Woesearchaeota archaeon | reverse complement strand
ATCTTCCTTTGATTTTATCAGATTTTTCTAAAATAGTTTTTACACTTGGAACCTTCAATAATTTGTCTGCTTGTGCAATCTTCTGTTTTTTACTCTTCTTTCTACCCTTAATCTCAGACTTAATAATTGCAATATTTCCTAAAACATCATAATCCGCCATTTTTATAATTTTTATAAGTTATTAATTTAGTATAAAAAATTAATCATCACTGCCTGCACCTGCTAAATCTTCTCTAGCCTGCTCCTTAATAGCTTCATCTTCATTTTCAAGTTTCTTTATTTCTGCATCAGCAACACGCCCTTTCATAATTGCCTCATTTTGCTTTTCTAATTTTTCTATTTCTTCCTTATTTTTATGCACTCTAACATCTCTTTTTACAGTGACAAAAACTGCTTTAATTTGATCAAAAATAATAGCAAATATAATTAAGAAAGCTACAACAAAAACCATTAATATTAATTGAACAATCCAGTGAGCTTTTCCAGAAATAATACTTATAATAAACTGGGCAACATATTTTGCAACCCGAATAGTTGAAAACAAAATAAAAAACACTGCAAAAAAACCCCATTTTAATAAATTCTTATACTCGTCTTTGCCAGGATAATAAACTTGAAAAGCATTTATCACTTTATAACCTGCATCTAAAAGCTCAATATAAAGAATTATTGTTAAAACAAAAAGCCATGAAAAACTAAACCCAATCCCTAATAAAATATTAAAAACAGGATCTGCTTTAGTTATAACACCATCTGCTTTAAGTAGATATTTTCCAACCTTGCTATTATTTAAAATCTTAGTCCATTCTTGTTTTAAATACTGCCTTCTTATTTCCTCATCTGAAAGATTTTCAACAACTCCTGCAATCTTTTCTGTACCGTTAGGCAAACCAGTAGAATCATCAATACCAAAATTAATATCAGGTACTATCGGGCTTTCTGAGCTATTTGAAGTATTTACCCCATCATCACCTAAAACAAGGGTATTTACTGCAATTAAACTTATAAATACTATACTTAAGAATAATAAAATTAAAATACTCTTTTTTTTCATAATGTCTTAAGAATACATAGATTTAAAAACATTTGTCATACATATAATTTATAAAGATATAACTATCTAGTAGTAACAAATAGAAAGGTTTAAATACTCAAATTATGTATAAATATTAACAAAAATCCTTATATAATTAATCAAAATAAGGTAATATCATGTTCAAAATGGTAGCAATAAACCGAGATTATAGGCTTGAAGTAGCAAAAGAACTTGCTGCTATGGAAGCCTTAGAAAGAGAAAGATGGGCAAAAAGAGCTGAAGCTATGGGAAAATATGCAAAACCTATAGGAAAAGTTCTTGGAACTGCATATAAAGAAGGACGAGGATTACTAAAATTCCTATATAAAGAAGTTAAAGGTTTAGCTAAAGCAGCTTATAAAGAAACAAAACAATTAACAGGAGTAGCATTAGATGCTCATGCAAGAGCAGATTTATATGAAAGAATTAATCCAGATGCAAGATTTACACCTAAAGAATATGATACAACACCTCTAACAGGTGCAAAATGGTATAATAAAGCAGGAAATGGAATAAGAAGATTTGGAAAAAACAGGATGATTGGTGTTGGAAATTTATTAGAGAGAGTAGGTACAATGGTAGGTAATTCTCAAGAATTTAAAAAACTTGAAAAAATAGCTTCAGACAATAAAACAACTCCAAAAAATATTTATAACTACTTAGCAAAACAGCAAACAATAAAAGAAACTAAAGCTATTGAACAATTAGCAATAGAAGAATCAAAAATTAAGAAAAGAAATGATTTTGAATCTGCTATCAGATATCAAAAAAGACTAAATAACTTAAGAGCTAAAATCGGTGTCGGAATTTGGAACGGTATTATCTTAAGC
>CAZQKV010000176.1:0-1911 GCA_964593995.1 Candidatus Woesearchaeota archaeon | reverse complement strand
ATCAATTGCCCATACTTCAAATTCATTTACATCTAAAGCTTTTTTAGGGATAGAAAATTGTGCATACTCCTTACTTACAGATTCCATTAGCATTTCTTCTGGTTTTTCTTCTGCACTTTCATATCTTATAAAACCCCTCATTCCTGGAGCAAGCTTATCTCTGTCTCTAAAAGTAACAGTAGGATTGGTTATAACAGATGAAGAAGTAACAAAACTATAACAAGGGCTTTTCATATTTTTTCTAAATTTATCAACGAGTCTAAGAGATTGATTAAAACCCACATAAGATAACAACACTGTTGCTACAACCAATAAGAGGTTAGTTTTAGTTTTGATTTTCATGTTATCAAAAAAAGAAACTGAGATTTATAAACTTTTATACTCTCTACAACTTTAATTTCAGTCCCCTCATATCTGCCAAGATGGGTAGATGCCCCCGCCGAGATTTGAACTCGGGTCACTGCCTTGAGAAGGCAGTATGCTTGGCCACTACACTACAGGGGCATACTCCTGTAAGAATACCATTATTTAAAAAACTAATTATTTAAAGAAAAATACAAAATAAAGAAAAATAAGTTCAAACTTACTTCTTAAAAACTTTATAGCCTTTTCGAACTCTTTCCTTGACCTTGATTCCTATTTCATCACCTTTCTTAGCGCTTTTAACTGGCTCTCTTTGTATTTGCATGCTTGCAACTTTTTGCTCAAAGTCAGTTTCTCCGCCTGTAAGTCTCACACTATCTCCTACTTTCAAGGGCCCAGCCAGCTTAATAGCTGCAACCTTAACATGGTCAAAGTAGTTTGAAACAGTTCCAATTTGTTTATCTGCCATATTCTACTTAAGAAGAATATCTATTTAAATGTTATGAATTACTTAGTCGGCCAAGGAGATACTAAAGAATGCCTTTGTATGTAAGGCAGAATCTTGTCATAATATTCAAAACCTTATTTTATCAGCAAAACATAGCTAATAAAGCATTTTACCAAATGTTCTTTTATATGATCAATTCCAAAACTTAATTTCCCTTCCAATCTTTTATTCCACAATTCCTTTGGAGAGTTTGATAAATCACACATTAAGATAAAAGAATAACATTCTTATTTACTAATGGCATCTCTATTAGCCAAAATCATTGCTAAACAACCTACCTTAAATATTTTTAACATTTTTAATAGCCCCGCCAGGATTCGAACCTGGGTCCTTCGGACCAGAACCGAAAATACTTGACCACTGTACTACGGGGCTTTTCTTGTCTTCATACCTAGATAACTAAATTAAACAATTATCTTAATAGAAGTATTATATTTTTTAAATATTTGCTTAATCAACAAGAGGATTAATATCATTCCCAAAGGTCTTGCTTGTAAATCTTGTATAATTTTCTATATTTTCCTTATACCAAGGATAATTTTGCTTCTGTATTTTTCCAACAAAATAATATACAATTGCCATTATAGCACCATAATCTACCCATTCTGGAAGCGGCAGATTAATCCTTTTTACTCCAAACTTATTATTATCATAACCAAAACTAACAAAAAGCTCATTATCATTTGGTACAATAGTCTTGCCATGCTTTGTCTGCTCTGATGTATAAACTCTTCCCCCAATTTTAGAGCCAAATAATTCATCAAACTTTATTAAAAACATATCCCTCATAGCATCAAATTTTTCAGGAATAATAAAATAAAATGAATTAAATTCTGAAAGGTTTCCTAAAAGCAAAGGATCTATATTATTTTTTATAAATTCTACTTATGCTATAATAAAAAATATAAAAAATAATTATTATTTATATGAAATTTTATTTTGACATTTTTAAAACAGCTATAAAATTATCTTGGAAACATAAAAATTTATGGTTCTTTGGACTTTTTGCCGTGCTTCTAGGAAATGGCGGTGAATATGAA
>CAZQKV010000175.1:0-1931 GCA_964593995.1 Candidatus Woesearchaeota archaeon | reverse complement strand
GTCAAGTCTTAGGGAGTTTTGATTAAATTCTTATTCCTTATCAAATTGAGGGAGTTATCCCTAAATTTAGTATATTTCTTTATTAAACTATTCAAAATAGGAATTGAAGATTTGATAATCTTTTCAGCATATATGGGATTAATATTTTCATCATAATTTAAATAATAGGTATGTGCAATATCATTCCTTACTTCTTTTAACTTATCAAATATTCCATATTGTTTGTTGTTTAATATCTTCTTTTTTGGAATTGGAAGAACATATTTTTTCTTGATTTCTATTTTTTGACAATTTGCCCATTTCATAATTAAAGATAGAGAAATTTTATTAATTTCATCAACATCATCAGTTAGTAATCTACCTTCATTTTTTATACGAAAAGACAATACATAAAATCTTCTTAAAAAAGATTCAATCATACTTGAAGTCATCATTAAAGATTTAAAATATTCTTTTTTTCTTAAAACTAATTCTATATCCAACCCCATATCATAATGTGGTTTTGGTTTTTTCACCATAATTTTTGTTTTCATTAAACAATCATTATAAATTTGGTATTTCTTTTTACTCATCTTATTCCTTACCTTTTATATTATTTAAACTATTCATTAACAAAGTATTCCATCTATTCCCACCAACTCCAACACCACACTTCTCGGCAGGAGTTGTTTTATCTTTAACATTTTTTCTTACAAAATTAGGATATACTTTAAAGCCATCTGCATAAGTTTGAGTTTCTTTTACCCCTCTTTTTATTTTATGAAATTCTTTTTGATGTGTATGGTGTCCTAAACCTTGGTTTTTCAAGAGCCAAAAAATCTTGTTTAAGAAAATTTTAGATATAAAATAAAAATTATTTAGAGTTTATAAATTTAATTTTTCTGTATCATAATAAAACTAGCAACAAAAAAATTTAAATACTCCATATATAATATAAGATTAAAAATGAGGGGTACAAAAATGTCTCAAGATGAATTCCTAGATGATGTCGCGGACCTTGAGTTGGATGACGAAGAGGACTAGCTGTTTTAATTTTCTTTTTTATTTTTTTAAAAAACTTAGTTAAAAATATGTCTAACTTTATCTTTAGACTCATTTATTTATCTAAATTTAAAAGAATTGTTATAATAAACTAAACTTCAGTACAAGTATAATTTACAACATTATTTGCAACATTTAAATCAAAAGCAGCAGTCCACCCTTCTGGATGGTAATGAGCAATTTTAGAATTAGATTTATCTAATATTAAATTAACAAGATATTCTTTTATTTCCCCTGCCTCTCCTGCAGAGTTAACAGAAGTTTTTGCATAATATAAATTATCACAATAAAAATATTGCTCATCAGAGGTGCATCTTAAATTAATCTTATTAACAAGCCATTTTGGAGATGATGAAATAGGAGATTCATCTTTCCATCTAGAAGTTATGTCTGCATATTCTCTTGGGCCATTTTCAATTTCAGATTGCAAAGTCCTAAAAACAACATAATCTGGGATAATGTTTTCTGAACAATAATCTATGGTTCCAGAACTATCATCAGGAGATTTTTTCCCGCATCCAGAATAATATATATACCCTATAACCCCTAAGAGAATTATAATTATTACAATTGAAATTATAGAAAAGTCAAAAAGCTTCACACTTGAAATAAGAGGGGTTCCAACACTTTTAGTATTTTTCTTTTTATCCACCATCTTTTTAATCTGTTCTAATTAGTTTAATTTAATTTATCTAAGCGTAATCAGTATAAAAAGTTAACTAAAATATAATTTCAGAAATTCTAAAACAAAATTAATAATGAAACTTATCATAAAGATTATTTTTATTTTTTTTCAACTAAATCTGTGCAGACACCAGCAGCAACTGTAGCCCCTGCGTCTCTAATAGCAAACCTTGCCATATGTGGATTTACTGATGACTTTTCGATTA
>CAZQKV010000174.1:0-1960 GCA_964593995.1 Candidatus Woesearchaeota archaeon | reverse complement strand
TAATTAAAATTAAGGAAATTAATCCAAATATAAAGACAGGGATTATTATCAAAGAATCTAAAATGGGCAAATTAGCAAGTAATAAGATTTTTTCCTTTTTTCCTTTTCCTTCTTTTTTTTCTAGGCCCTTGTTTTCTAAATATCCTAGATTTCCTAAAGATAGAATTATAGATTCAAAGGCAGATTTTGTTGTTTCTGATTATAAGGTTGCAGACGATGATTTTTTGAGGGCTGCTGAGAAGTTAGATAAAGAAGTTTTTGTTTGGAATGTTAATGATAAAGATTTGATTGATTGGTTTTTAGCTGACAATAGGGTTAAAGGGATTATTACAGATAGGCCAGATTTAGTATATAATATATCTGCAGGCCAATAAACTTTAAATTATGTGTTTTTCTAGTTATTTTATGGGATTTAAATCATTTATTGTTTTCCTGGTTGTTTTACTTGCAGTAGTGTTATTAGTTGGTTTTTTAATTAGCCCTAATCGCGGGAATGTTTTAAAACAAAATCTTATTAATATCAAAGATTTTTTTACAGGAATTGGCACAACAGGAGCAGCGGTTGCTCTTGATTCTAAACCAATCGAAGTCAGTATCAGAGAGCTTCAAAACAACCCTCAAAAATACTTTGGAAAAAAAGTTAAAACCAGCTTTATTATGGGAGAAGAATCTTATTTAAATGGTTTATATAATATTTATGACAAGTACGAAAATAAGTTTGCAATAAAGCACGAATTTTTAAAACAAGGTGAAGAATATGAAGCTGAAGGGACTATTAAAAAAGAAACAAGATTGTATCTTTATAATAAAGTTGAGGTTTATTATATTGATCCTGAGAATGTAAAGATTATTAGGCAGGAGCTATGAAAAGTAAACAAAAAGTAGATAAAGGGAAGTAAAAAGGGAATAAAAAGGTTTATAATTGTTATTTTCTATAATTTATTAATATTTTGTTAATACAAGGAGGTGAAAATGGCTAAAAGAAATTCTAGAAGACAAAGTTCTAGCGGAAGTGAATCAATTATTCCAAAGCTTTTTGGTTTGATTTCATGGATTACTGGCATATTAGTATCTTTAGCAGTTGGATTTGGCATGGTTGAGAAAGTTTTGACTGTAATGTATATCCCAGAAATTATAACTGTTATAGCTGGATGGATTGTAGTAATTGTAACAATATTAAGCGTGATATTAGTTTTGCTAGGAAAGCTTTAATTTTTTATTTTTGTTTTTATACAAATATTTATAAATAAAGAGAAATAAAAGAAAATATGAAAAAAATAGTGCTAGGGGTTGTATTAGGCATTCTAATTTTAGCTTTAGTTGGAATTGTTGCTGCTATTCCAAATCCTGCACCAGTTTATTGTGAAAATATGAATTATACTGCAAATGAAACTCATTGCATTTTTAATGACAATAAGAGCTGTGAATTATGGGATTTTCTTAATGGTGAGTGTGGCGAAGAATATGTTATTGATTTTCCGTGCAGACAAGAAGGAGAATCTATTTCTCCTGGGTATGGGTGTTGTGAAGGTTTAACTGAGATTGGTCATGCTACGATAGATGCAAGTGGAACCTGCCAATGGAAAGTTGGAGCATGGTCTATTTGCGCTCCATGCGGTAATGGGATTTGTGATAATATTGAAAATAAGTGTGCTTGCCCTGAAGATTGTGAGGGAGACAACCAGACACAAAACAATCAAACAAATAATAATGTAACTGATCAAAACCAAACTCGTGTAAGAAACAGGGTTAAGGAAAGGGTCTTAAATTATCTTAATGCAAGTGAGTGCCCTGAAGATTGTGTTTGTGCTGGAAGCACAATAAAATGTGATATTGATGGAGTTAGGACAATGACTGTTGTTGCTGGTAGATCTGGAAATATAATTATTAAAACAAAAGGAGTTAATGCAAGCACACAAGTTAAATTAATTAAAAATGAGTCTGGTGTTTTTGGTAATTT
>CAZQKV010000173.1:0-1997 GCA_964593995.1 Candidatus Woesearchaeota archaeon | reverse complement strand
CTTGCTTTATCTTTACCAAATAACATAAATAAATTATTTGTTCTTAATTTTTAATGTTTGTTATATTGGAGAATAAGTATTTCTATTTAAAGGAATCCAACAAGAGCCTTTTCAACAACCCCCAAATATCTTGGATGATTTTCTTTAATTTGTCTTAGATGATACTGTTTAACATAAGGGACGCCTGCAGGATGCCTCTGAGCAGTATAGCACATGGCATCTTTAACTTTTTTTGTTAATTCTATTATCTTTTTTGGATCTAATCTTGACTCTGTTGCTTGCTGTTCTATTTTTGGTTTTCCTTGTTTTTTTCCTCTAGCACCAGCAGCACTAACAGCAAAAGGGCCAAAAAAAACACCTGTTAAAATTGTTAGAAATCTTCTTCTTGTTAAATCTTTCATATACTTTTAACCTTCTTTCGAGTCTTATTTTTTCTTAAATTTTTTATTTTCACTTTTTGTTTTAGGCTCTGCTTCAGAAACTGGTTTTTTTCTTTTTGCAATCAAAAAGAGGATTACAGCAAGAACTATAACTAAGATTATTGAAGCAAAAGTTATCTCTTCTTTAATAAAAGCAACAGCAGCGCCTGTTATTCCTGAGAAGAAGCTCTTTTTAGGAGGAGGGGTTGTTTCAAGAAATCCTATCCCAGAATCTTGTTCATCATCTCCACTTAATTTCTGAACATCCCCCTTATCTTTTGTTGAATTTTTTTTGTCTGAACTAGTTGAATTTAAAGAAGAACTACTACTTGAGCTACTAGAAGAACTACTACTTGAGCTACTAGAGGAACAACTTCCACAATCTGCTGCAGAATTTGAACAAGTTTCTCCTACTTCTTTATCACATCTTCCATTTCCAATACAAACATTAGTTTTAGTAATACTGCAATCAATTAAACAAGAAGAACATTCATCTGCATCACAAGTTCCATCTCCACATCTTCCAGGAAGTGGTGGTGGAGATTTTACTGTAAGGTCTAACTCTGTTACACCCATATCTACAAATTTAGCATCTTCTTCAGTCTCTTTTCCATTAACATAAAATTTTATAGTTCCGCCAATTTGATCAGGAGCTAATACAATTAAAGGATCAGAACCGTATCCATATTTTCCATCTTTAATAGTGCAACTTCCACTTACAATTTCATTTAATTTTGCTGTAATAACATAACCATCTGGAACATCTTGTCCGCTTGTATCTTTAGCTGTTCCATAAAAAGCAGAGGGAGTTGGTGGGAAATCTACTGCAAGAACCCCACTAATTAATACTAATACAAAAATAAACATAATTATTTTTTTCATCTTATCTCATCATTTTATGCATTTATAATATTTGTTATTTTCCAATATAATGTTTCTCTTTTTCCCTTGGGTAAAACATAAAAAAATAAAAAAATAAAAATTTTGAGATTAATCAGGTTTGAAACATGTCCAATCTTTATAGTCTGCTTGTGAAGGTGCATATAGCAAGTTGTTTTCTCCTGTTATAAATGCCCAGTAACCAACTTTAGGTATTAATGCCCAATCTGGTTCTGTGTGTTCTCCTAATAGGGTTATGTCTGCTAAATCAGTTAAGATTCCACCACTTAGATCATTTTGTTCCATAAATTTTGGAACAAAATTCATACCATAATGCCCAATTAAATTCCATCCAGTTGTTAGTTCAACTTGAGGTGGCATTGGTATTCCAGTAATTCCAATTTCATAGAATTTGTCTCCATTTTGGTAGATAGTTGCTTCTTCGCCTTCTTCCATACAGATATAGTATCCATATCCAGGAATCATTTCAGTTAAATCACCAACTGTTGGTGATTCATAGAAAGACCATTCATTTATCCCTTCTGAATTAACTTTGTAAGCCCAAACATATTTAGGTGTTACACCATTTAATACAGCTTCAATATCAGTGTCTTCTGGAACTAAAGGAATAGATATAAGATTACACATAGGTTCTAATTCAATTTTGTAGTCGTAAATAGTTACAGGAACTTCTACTGA
>CAZQKV010000172.1:0-2019 GCA_964593995.1 Candidatus Woesearchaeota archaeon | reverse complement strand
GTTAAATGTTTTAATGAGGGAGAAGAGGTGACAATAAAAGTTTTAAAAAAACCAGGGGATAGTCACAGAGATATTAAACCAGAATTTAGTTCTGTTATTGAAAAGGGAATAATTGAAGAAATAAAAAAAATTTCTTTGTCTTCTCTCCTTAGAAAAGATTTTAAAAATAGTTATCCTAATGTTACAAGCCAAGAAACTTTAAGATACCATTTAGGATTAATTTATAATAAAGAGCCAAGTTCATTTAAGGAAGTAACGAAAATTAAAATAAAATATTTAAATTTGCCTAAAAAATGACTTTATTTAAAAAAAGATGCGCATACTGCAAGGAAAAAATAGAAAAAGGAGAAGAAGTATGGGAAAAAGTGAAAGTTCCTGAGTTTAAAGAATTGCATGTTCTGCCTTTTTGCAGTAAAGAGCATGCAGAACTTTACAAAAAAAACATTAAAGGAACTCCAAGAACAAGATACTGCCCTAGGTGCGGGGTTTAAGAAATAATTAAACTAAGCAGTAAAATAATCACAATAATAAAAAATGAAAAATGAAATGTTTGATATCATTATAGTAGGGGGTGGTCCTGCAGGAATAATTTCTGCAATCACAGCAAAAAAACACACCAAAAAAAAAAGAGTTTTGTTAATAAGAGAGATAAACCGGGGACTAGTTCCTTGTGGAATCCCTTATATGTTTTTTACTCTAAAAAGACCAGAAGATAATATTTTAAATACGGATTCCTTAAAAGAAAATAAAATAATTACAAAAATTGAAGAAGTTATTAAGATTAATAGGAAAAAAAAGGAAATTTTAACAAAAAATAGTAAAAAGTATAAATATAATAAGTTAATTTTAGCTACAGGCTCAATTCCTATGACCTTGCCAATTGAAGGTGTAAATTTGCAAGGTGTTTATCCCATATATAAATCTTTAAATTATCTAAAAAATTTAAAAAAAGAATTAAAAAAATCAAAGGATATAATAATCATTGGAGGGGGGTTTATTGGTGTTGAGTTTGCAGATGAATTGTCAAAATTTAAAACTCTAAATCTTTCTATAGTTGAATTATTGCCGAGTCTTTTATCTAATTCTTTTGATATAGAGTTTTCGAAGTTAGCAGAGCAGCAACTTATTAAAAGGAATGTTAGAATTTATTCTGGTTTAAGTGTAGAAAGCATTAATGGAAAAGAAAAAGTTGAGTCAGTTTTACTTTCAAATGGAAAGGTTATGCCTGCAGACATGGTTATTTTAGGAATTGGGGCAAAACCAAATATTTCTTTAGCAGAAAAATCTGGTTTAAAAACAAGTAAGTTTGGTATTTCAGTTGATAAATACTTAAGAACCTCAGATAAGGACATCTTTGCGGTTGGAGACTGTTCAGAAAATAGTGATTTTTTTACAAAAGAGAAAACAAATATTATGTTAGCTTCTACTGCTACAACACAAGCGAGGATTGCTGGTTGTAATCTATCCAGGAATTTCTTTAATAAAAACATAGGGGTTCTTTCATCTTATTCAACTAAAGTTGGGGGTTTAACTTTGAGTTCTACTGGGATGACTGAAAAAACAGCAATTAAAAATGGTTTTAAGGTCGTTACAGGGAATGCAGAAAGTTTTGATAAACATCCAAAAAAGATGCCTTATGCAGGAAAAATAAAGGTGAAGTTAATTTTCTCTAATCAGTCAGGAGTAATTTTAGGGGGTCAAATTGCAGGAGGGGAATCAGCTGGCGAAATAATAAATATCATAAGCACTGCTATTCAAAAAAAATTTTCAATAACAGAAATAGAGTCTTTACAAATTGCAACCCATCCTAAGTTAACGCCTGCTCCTACTACTTATCCAATCATAAATGCGGCTCAGGATGCATTAGAAAAAATAAACTGGAGAGCGAAATAAAAATGAAAAATATTAATAACTGGGTAAAAGATGAAGGAACTAGGCTTCTTAGAAAAATTGGGATTAAATCAGGACAAACAATTTTAGATTTTGGTTGTGGAAAAGGAAATTATTCTATTCCTGCAG
>CAZQKV010000171.1:0-2027 GCA_964593995.1 Candidatus Woesearchaeota archaeon | reverse complement strand
TAACAGATTCAGAAGTTATAGTATAATTTTTCATAAAAAACTAAAAGTTACAGAATTTTTAAATTAAATTATGTTTAAAAATATGCTTTAATAATTATCATTCCATTCTGCATATACTTATTCACTCCTGCAGATACTTAATCTAGTATAAATTATTCCAGGGCTAGATAAACTAGGATCAACATAAATCTCGTGATATCCCCCATATCTTAAACTACAATTTTCAATAATTCCCTCTTTACTATATAAAATAGGGTCTTTTTCAATATTTTCCTCATCTTTTAAAAGTTGATAATAAATATCAAGTTCAAAACCTTTATCAGGGCTGTCTGGGTGAACATTCAAGCTTTTTGTTATTAATTGTTTAAAACTTGAATTAAGAACTTCGCATGCTGTTCTTCCATCTTTGCAATTTTGCCCTTTATAACAAGATTTAATTAATTCCTGTCCATTTTTATAACTAATAAAGGAATTAGCATCTTCACAATCAGTTGTGTGATACATACTTGCTGTTAAAAGGTCTGATATTTTTTTGCTTGAAGCTATGCTTGGCTCTCCTCTTCCAATCATTAATCCTAAAAAAACCAAACCAGCTACCATCACTATTACAACAATTAACACAAATCCTGCTGTCTCATGCTGTGCTTTTTTTGTTTTTCTTATTTTCATTTTTCTTATCTGCATCCCTTATCAGGGTCTTTTACTTCTGCTCCTGCCCAAAATTTAGCTATTTCACATTTTTCATAAGTAACTCCTGATTCTTGCTCTTTTCTGCATAATGCAATAAAACTATCAAAGATAGTTTCACATTCTATGTTTTTATCTTCTTTTGTATAAATAGTAAAAACATCACAATCAGGATAATTTGATTGACTGCACTCAACCCACTCATCCTTAGTTTTATTAAAAATATTTTGTTTTAATATTCTTAAACTAGAAAACTCCCAGAAATTTTTATAATTCTTATTATTCATTAATGCAATCACTTTATCTGCATCAACGCAATTACTTCTTGTTCCAGTACAAGAGAACTCAGGAGAATCTGCAAGATTTGTTATTGCTGATAATGTTCTTTCTTCTGCTATTTCATTTGCCCTTTTATATAAATTAGTATAAAAAATTGATAAAGCAAACAATCCAACTAATATGATAAATAATACAACTGCAACTAGCATAAATGACATTTCTTGTATCTTAAGTTGTGCTTTACAACTTACCTGCTTTCTCTTAAGTTGTGCTTTACAACTTACCTGCTTTCTCTTAAGTTGTGCTTTTTTCATTTTTTCTGATTTTGGCTAATATAATTTACAACCTCCTGAACCCTGATTTGTTGCATCAATAACTTGCGAATTTTTATAAAGATTAATTAAATTTGCAGAAGAGTTTACATCTTGAGATGCTTGCATCATATTTGTTAAAGGAAGTGCAATTGTTGAACTGCATCCTTGTGAAGTTGTTATATTAATCTTTCCAATATATACTTCACTTAATTCATTAAACTTATTCATTAGTCTTTTTATATTACATTCATAGATTTCTTTATTAGAAAAAATTGCAGCATAAATTAAATCACCAGTATAATATAAGTTTTCATTTTCTTTAACAACCCTTCCAATTTCATAAGGCTCCTCGCAATTAAAATCACACAGGTTTTTGACAACAATATCACAATCATAATCTCCAAAGCAAACACTAGTCATTTTACTGCAATTAGAAAGATCTTTTGAAACAACAACATTATTAAGATTTAAAGATTCAATACTTTTTTTAATTTTGTTTGGTGCACCATAAAAACAATAATCCTCAGAACTGATTACAATTAAGTCTGCAATTTTAAAAGGCATTTCAAAAGGTTTTGAAAACACAGAAAAACTTTTTCCTTGAAGTAAATTTTCTGCAAAAACATATTTTGTTTTTATTTGAACCCTTTCTCCGGGTTCACTAAATTTATTTCCTAATGATTTTTCTGAAAATGCAATAAATTGTCTTCCAAAAGGCTTGTTGCTTATTTCATCACAAGATAAATG
>CAZQKV010000170.1:0-2068 GCA_964593995.1 Candidatus Woesearchaeota archaeon | reverse complement strand
CTGAGTTTCTTGTTTTTCTAAATCTCTTTCATCTCTATGTTTTTTTTCAAATTCATATATTTTTTCTTGCAATTCTTTAATTTCCATTTTGTTTATTATCAATTCCTCCTGCTAATTTATTAGCATGCTTGACTTTTTTCATTACATCTGGAGGCATTCTTTTTTCATATTCTTCTAAAGTATCTTTTAATGCTTTTTCAGAATCAACACCTGTCTGGTTTGCTATTTTTAATACTAAAAACAAGGTATCTCCAATATAATTTGAAACTTCATCTTTTTTTTCATTAAGAATTTGTTTTTGTTTTTCATCATCAACCCATTTTATTAATTCCCATAATTCTCCACCTTCTTCACTTATGTTTAATAACAAGTCTTTTATATTCCAATGTTCTCCCCATCCTCTAGCTTCATCAAATTCTTTTATTTTATCTTGAAGTTCTTTTATATCCATCTTATTTATCCCAGATTTTTATTTTTCTTAATTTATTTATATTATTTTCATACATTTCACGCAAGTCTGTGATATTAAAGAAATCCATGATTATTCTGTCAAATCCAGGGCCCCAGGCTAATACTGGAATATGCTTTCCAAAAATTGGAATTGTTAATTCTGGTCTGAACATTCCTGCTCCTCCTAGTTCCATCCATTGTTTTTTGGTTGGATGAAAAATATCTATTTCAAGTGAAGGTTCTGTATATGGAAAATATCCTGGCCTTATCCTTATTTTTTCATAACCCATTTTTTTAAAAAATTCTTTTAAATAACCTAAAAGCTGTCTGAAGTTTGCATTTTCATCAACTACAATTCCTTCTGTTTGGTTAAATTCAAAATTATGATACCAGTCAACTGTCTCGTTTCTAAAACATTTTCCTAATGCAAAATATTTTGCAGGAAATTCTTTGTCTTCTGCAATTTTTGTTAGTGTTTTTGCAGATAAGCAGGTTGTGTGTGTTCTTAGAACAATTTTCCTTGCATCTTCTTCTTTCCAGTCATATTGCCATCCCTTGCTTCCTTCAATTTCTCCTTCATGAGCTTTTTTTACTTCATTAAGCAATTCTTCTTTAGGAAGATTTCCTTGCTTGTTTTTAATAAAAAAAGTATCGTGCATTTCCCTGACAGGATGGTCTTGTGCAGTGAAAAGGGCATCAAAATTCCAGAAACCAGTTTGTATTAAATTTCCTGTCATTTCTTTAAAACCCATCTCTAACCAGATTTTTTTAGCATAATCTGTTGCTTGGTTTACAAAATGCTTTTTTCCTCCAAAAATTCTTGGGACAGGACTTGTTATATCATATCTTCTAAATTTTTTTCCTTTCCAAGATCCTGACTTAATCATTGCAGGAGTAAGAATTTCTATCATGTTTTTTGAAGGACTTATATCAGAATTTATTAATTTATTTCCTAATTCAGTTATTTCAAATCCAATGATTTTCTTATTTTGAATATCAATTATTTCTTTTCTTGACTTTAGTTTTTCAAAAGCAAGCTTTTCTTCTTGTTCAAGTTCATTAATATTCTTTGGGAGAATCTTAAGGAATTTTTCTTCTAAGGTCTCTTGAACCAGGTTTTCTTTATGCCCAATTAAAATTATATTTCCATTTACTAAATTTATTAAAGCTTTGTTTTTTAAAACTCCAAGTGCTGCTTTAAACTCATTATCATTTAATTGAGAAAGTTGTTTTGCCTTATCCATTGGTATTGGGCTTTTTTCAAGAATTATATTTGAAAGCTTTCTTTCAGGTAAATCGTCTTTTGCATATCTTAAACCATTTATTCCTAATTCAATTATTTTCTTCTCTTTAATGTTTATTTTAATAATATCTTTATTTGATAAAAATTCTAATGCTCTAAGAACTGCTGTTTTTCCAAGGCCTGTTTTTTTATCAATATTCTCTAAAGTTTTTTCATTTAAGTATGGGATTATCGCTCTTTCATTTGGAGAAAGAGATTCTATAATCTTTTGTATGTCTTCTTCCATTTTTCAACTTCTTTATTTATGTTTTTATTATGTTTTGTGTATTTTTAAATTTAGTTGGTTTATAGTTGGTTCAGGTTGTTTTATACTTG
>CAZQKV010000169.1:0-2081 GCA_964593995.1 Candidatus Woesearchaeota archaeon | reverse complement strand
TTAAAGTTATCTTTGTTTTTTATGTTTTCTATTGTTCTTTTTATTTTATCTTCTGGAAGAAAATCTCCAACAATTATAATTTTTGCATTGTTTTTATCTTTGGACTCTAAAATGATTTTTTTAATTCTTGGATGTATAGAAATTTCCTCTATAAATTTGTTTAAAACTCCGCCACCTTTTTTTAATATTTTTAATAATTCTTGAGTTTTTTCATTTTTTTCTAGTTGATAGATTCTTACTTTTCCGAGGATTGTTGCGTTTAAAAATTTTTTTGATACAAGTTTGTTTAATATTCTGAATGTGGTTGTCATATTGATTTTTGTTTTGTTAGCGACGTCACTTAAGAAGTATTTTTTTTCTGGATTTTCTATAAACAAGTTGATAACCTCTATTATTTTTTCATCAAATAAATCTTTTAGAATTTCCATTTTTAATCCAACTTTAACACAACCCTCTGATAGTTTCCCATTTTTAAGTGGATTTTCAAGTTTATAAATTTTTTCATTTTTGATAAAATTATTTTTCAGGTTTGTTGCCTGTTTATTTTTAGATATGCAATTATTAATTTCAAAAATGAAAACTGTTTCCAAATGTGGAAAAAAGAAACATTTAAATACTAAAAAAACAATATTATTTTAATTAGTTTTTATGAAGAAGATTAAGATAGATAAATAGTGAAAAAAAGAGTTGAAAGGAGGAAAAAGAGGGAATATGAGTATAGTTAAGAGGTTGTTTCTACTAGTATCAGTAGTTACAGTTTTGTTTTCATTGACAATGGTTGTTATGGCAGCAAATGTACCTTATGGTGCGACACCTACAGAACAAGCAGAAGATACTGCTACACCTGATACTGCACAAAGCCATGGTGCTATTGCAGGTAATGTAACTGAAATCAGTATTGTTGGTTTTTCAACAACACTTGCTTGGCAAGGTTATTATGGTAATGTTTCAGGTTCTGTTCAATTAGCAGATTCTGATGACAATATAATGTACAATTGGAGTCTAGCAAGCCCAGAAGGTGAAGTTTTTTCATCTACAAATAGCACTTTAATTTGGACAAATATCCAGTGTTTTAATTTGACAGCTGATGGTGATCAAACTGGAAATTTGGAAGCATCAAAAGGTGGTACAAATACAAGTGGGATGAATCATACACAACTTGAAGCTTTATTTAACATAGACTCAGATGATGTTGATGGTATTAATGAGACTTTTGGTTTTAATGGAAGTCTTCCAGGAAATACAGGAAATCATGATTTGTTTTATGTTAATAATCTTAAGTTTAGTGAAGGAGAGTGTGTGAGTATGAATGTTTTTAGAGCTAATTCTTCTCAAGATGATTATTTTGAAGAAGTATTGCTTTATGAACCAAACACAGATAGTGCTGTTTTTGTATCTTTATTAGAAGAAATAGATACTACTGGTTTTGATGGAAAGTTTCATGACTTTCAGATGTTAGTACCAGAAGACGGACATGGAACAGATACTTCAACAACAAATTACTACTTTTGGGTAGAAATAGAGTAAAGTTATTTTTTATTTTGTATATAAATCTTTACTCTAAAAACATTAGTGAAACCAGCGATAAGAATAAATTAAAAACTGTAAAAAATAAATGAAGAAAAAAGAAATGAAGAGAGAAAAAGTAGAAATAAAAAAATATTTAAGAGAAGTAGGTTTGATATTCTTCTTTAGCTTTGTGATTTTTGCAACACTTACTGTGGTTTATGCTGCAGACCCCCAGGGCCCCGATGTCGTTACTTCAGTTAATAATTCAACAAAAGGAGCTGTTTCTGGTGAAATATTTAATATTTCAGGAGGTTATATTTCCACTATTAATATTAGTGCAGTAATTCAGAACACTCGATGGAAAGCTTTTGTTGGAAATGTTACAGGCAGTTTTACATTAGATGATGCAGCAGGAAATACAATTTATGACTGGGCTCTTTCTTCTATTACAGGAAGGGTTTATGCAACGAGAAATTCTTCTATACCTACTTGGTCGAGTGTTAATTGTACTACTAATACAACTCTTAGGGCTCAAAGGTTAGCTCAAGAAGATACAGACATGAGTCACTCAA
>CAZQKV010000168.1:0-2095 GCA_964593995.1 Candidatus Woesearchaeota archaeon | reverse complement strand
TAACCTCCAATAGCTTCTCCTTCAATGTTTTTAAAACAAATATTAATATTATTGCACAATCTTTTGTTTTCTGGACCATTTAATTTAGTGTTTGGTATTTCTAATATTCCTTTAATTAACTTATCCCTTAATATTCTCATCTTTCTTGCATTATAAGCTCCTTTTATTCCGCTTGCAATTTTAACAGCTTTTGCAAAACCAACAATTCCCGGAATATTTTCTGTACTGCTTCTCAAGCCATTTTCATGACCGCCCCCATGCAACAAAGGAGTGATTTTTATTCCTTTTCTTATATATAATGCAACAACCCCTTTTGGGCCGTTAATTTTGTGAGCATTAAGAGTTGCAAAATCCAGATTCTGTTTTTTTACATTTATCTCAACTTTAGTATAGCTTTGGCAAGCATCTGTGTGAAAATAAACTTTTTTCTCTCTGCAAATTTTTCCTATTTTTTCAATATTCTGTATTGTTCCTATCTCATTATTTCCATGAATAACTGAAACAAGAAAGGTCTTATTGGTAATTGCTTTTTTAACATTTTCTGGATTTACAAAACCTTTTTCATCAACATCCAAATAAGTGACTTTAGCTCCTTGTTCTTCCAGCCATTTACTTGAATTTAAAATGCAGTCATGCTCTATTTTTGTTGTTATAATATGATTTTTTCCCTTGTCCTTGTTTTCAAAAAACAATCCTTTTAAAACAAAATTATTTGCCTCTGTCCCGCTTCCAGTAAATACAATTTCATCATATTTTGCTCCAATAGATTTTGCAATTATGCTTCTTGATTCTTCTAAGGCTCTTTTTGCTTCTTGTCCAATAAAATGCTGAGAACTTGCATTGCCAAATTTATACTGAAAATAAGGAATCATAGTTTTTATTACAGATTTATCAACAGCAGTTGTTGCAGCATTATCAAGATAGATTCTTTTCATTTTATTTTTCTCCTTGATAATGCAATGATTTTAGTTTACCTTTTCTCGGAAAAGGGAGTTCTTTATTTAAGTTTTCTTTATAAGAAAAGTTACCAGCGTTATCAAGATAAATTCTTTTCATTTTGTTAGTTTATTTATTTTTTTTACAATTTTCACAGCAGATTTTACAATATTTCTTGCTATGGAGGTTTATCAGTTTCAGAATAGGAATAATTGTCTTATTAAGTGAGTAAATTCTTTTCTTGCCTTTTTGTTCAAAATTAATTATATTGCATGCTCTCAGCTCTTTAAGAGCGTGACTTAGCTTGCTCTGCTCAATGTTAAGGTTTTTACAAAGCATAGTTACTGACATTGGCCTTTTTTCAAGGCAACTAATTATTTTTATTCTTAATGGATTAGATAATTTGCTAAAGAATATGTAATAAGTGTTTTTGCTCATATGAAAGGCAATTCATATGAGTATTTAAATATTTCTGTGCAAGTCTTCTTTTATCTATACTTTATGGACTAAATGGTTAAATGCTCTTTTTAATTTTCTTGATTCTAATTTTTCTTCTTTTTCAAAATCCCCCAAACTTTTGTAAACAACATGAAATTCTGGATGTTTTAAAACAATCCATAAAACAGCAAAATGATGTATTAAATCTGAAAGGAAAATGCCCAGCCCAAGATTAAAAAAAAGCTGATGATAATAAAAATAAAAAACAATAGTTATTATTATTCCTGTAAACAAGTGATGAAAATGATAAAACTTTTTTAAATTAAATCTTTTCATCACTCTAATATAAACTTTTTTGCTGCTGATTTTAAGAAAAAACCTTCCAAAAATTGTAACAGCCTCTATTATTATTGCACTTATTAAAATTATTTTTAAATCTATCATATTGCAAACCCTGTTACTGAAGCAATCAAGTCAATGATTATATTTAATGCTGCACCCATACTTAACCATCCAATAAACTTGATTTTTTTATTCTTATTAAATATAAGGAAAGAGAGTATTAAAAAGATAACTATAAATGTAAAGTTGTGTAATGGATAGGTATTATAACTGCATGACATTCCAAAATGAGGGCATGCAGACTCAAACCATCCTACTTTTCCAATTAGCCTGTAGTAAATATGATCTAAATCAACTAGATTTCCAAGAAGAAGCCCCC
>CAZQKV010000167.1:0-2106 GCA_964593995.1 Candidatus Woesearchaeota archaeon | reverse complement strand
TTTCATTTTAATTTTTCCTGCTTTAATCAAATCTGTGATTTGATCAGGCAACCCACATTCTGCTTTTGCATCTCCTTTATGCTCTTTTTTAAATTCTTGCAGCCCCTGGTTCAGAAGTTTTAATGTTTTTAAATTAAAACCAAATACTCCCATTGCGCATAAATCTTCAGGATTTTTTCCTCTTAAATCTGATTTTGAAATACTCACACAATCTTTAATTTCTTTTATATATCCTTTTTCAGCTTGAATAATCCCTCTATTAACTATTCCTTTTTCAGGAAGCGCATCAATTAACTTATAACTTATCGTAGCATCAGCAGCATTCTTGCCTTTTTTTAAATCTTTCTTCAAATGCTTGATTAAAATTTCAAAGGTATGCTCTCCATAAATATCATCCCCATTGCAAACAACAAATGAGCAATCTAAAAAAGGTGCAGCAGAACATAAAGCATCTGCAGTTCCCCACGGCTTGTTTCTATAACTCTTATCATAAGTTTGCGATGCATAGTAAACTGGAAGATTTTTATAAGATTTTCCAAACTTTTCCTCAAATGGTTTTTTTGTTTTTTCTCCAACAACAAAAATAATTTTAGAAAAATCAGCTTTTAAAGCTTGAGAAAGAGAATATTCAACTAAAGTCTCTCCTGACCTAATTTCTACAAATTGTTTTAATCTTCCTCCAAATCTACTTGAAACTCCAGCAGCAAGACAAACCAATGCAATCTCTTTTTTAATATTTTTCATGTTTTTATGCCTCATAACTTATGGTTTTTCGTTTCTCATGATTTGTGAATTTTCTGCCCCTCATAATTTATGAATCTCCCACGGGAAAAAGAAAGCCTTAATCTCTCTTTTTGCTTCTTCGGGTGTTGCGCTTGAGTGAATTATATTCTTAACAGCCCTTCCTTTTTTAAATTTTCTTTTCATATCATCTCCTGATAAATCTCTTATGTTAACTTTTATAGCCTTTTTTGGGTCTGTCGGCCCACAAATCTCTCTTATTTTACTAATTACCCCATTGCCCTGCCACACAACTAACACAACCCTATTTGATGTTACATAATCAATTATTGAATTAAAAACAGAATCAGGAATCTTGCCTTTTAAATGCTTATAAAATACTTTAGCCTTTCTTTTATTTATTTTAACCATTTTCATTGCAACTGGATTAATTCCTTGCACTTCTAATTTTTTTATTACTTCTCCTACTAATTTTCCTTCAACAGCATCAGGCTTGATTATAGTCATTGTTCTCTCATAATCATGCCCTTTAAAAAAAGAAACTATTTTTCTTACAAATCTAAAAGTTGATTTTTTCTTAGGAGCTAGTTCTTTGATTAATTCTTCAATTTTATTAATTAACGCATCATTATTCCAAATTCCAATTTTTTCTAAATTTTTTTTATAAAAACTTATGTTTTTTATAAAAGAACTTATTTTTGCTTTGTCAAGGGATTTTTCACAATCACCTATTTTCATTTCCTTAACTGTTACGCCATTAAATTTTTGCTCAAACTGATTTTCAGCAGGAACAATAAGCATTGGTTTTTTTAAATAAACAGCTTCACTTATAGTAGTAAAACCTCCGGTCATTATGACTGCCTCGCAACAAGACAAGTCTCTAATAAATCCTGATTCATTAAATTTCTTAAATAAAAGATTTTTATCTTTCCTGTTTTCATTTGTCCCATAAATAATAAAACTCTTTTTTATTTTTTTAAAATCTTTAATTAGTTTTTTAAAATTTGCCTGAGTTGTCTGATAAACTAAAATAAAATCTCCTCCCTTACTCTTACTATTTAAAATTTTTTTTCTCAAAACAGGAGAAAAAAGAAAAACATTATCTTTTTTTATTTTAAATTTCTTAAGAGTTAAAATTAAATGATATCCTCTAGAGGGCGTAAACAAATTTATAACCCTTTTAGCATAAAAATAATCTAACCTATCTCCTTTTTTTACATCTATTTTACATTTTGATAAAACACTCATATTATCTATACCAATTATTGGTATTCTTAAAAAATAAGCAAGATAATGGCTTGTTGGTTCAAAATCACTTATTATTAAATCTGGAATGATTTTTACCGCTTTTCTTAATCCCTGTTC
>CAZQKV010000166.1:0-2122 GCA_964593995.1 Candidatus Woesearchaeota archaeon | reverse complement strand
TTAAGAATTACTTTTATTATAATAATGCTTAAAATCTAATCCAAAAATTATTCTGCAAACTCTTTTAAAACATCATGGCATTCTCTACCATAAAGGGTGTTCAAATCAAGACCCTTACAAGAATAAATAAAAGTTTTTTTAATGCCCTCATCTTGAATAATTTGTAAATCTTCTTTAAGTTGATCAGCAGACAAAAGCTTCTTTTTTGGATTTAGAGCAATACCAGAGCGCGCAATACAACCTAATCCAATCCCAAAATTATCTCCATACTTTTTCTTTCCATTTCTTGCTTCTCTTCTTAAAAGTGCTTTTGTAAGTGCTCTTGAACGTACTATTGATTTTACAAAACTTGTATAAAACATCGGGACTTTTAAATGAGCTATTTTATTTGGGTCATAAGCAATCCCAGCGAATCTTTGTAAAAATTTAGTGCCTAAAATACTAGGATATTCAGCAGTAACAACTTCTATATTTTTTTCATTTGCATTTTCCACAAATTGTTTTATTCTTGCTTTTTTTCTCCAATAACCTGGAATCCCTTTAAACATTTGAATTCCATTTGCTAACAAAGGAGGTTCTAAATCTAACATAATTTGTAATGGTTTTTTGCTTCTATCTTGTTCAATTTCTATAAAAAGAGATTCTAAAGCTGATTTATCTGTAAAAGGAGAGATCCAACAACCTTGTTTTTTAGTTAAAGAAAGCCAGTATCCTACTTTCTTAATATTTTTAGAACTTTCTAAATATTGTTTTTGTAAATTTCTAAATTCTCCTAAGTTTTTTGCAGAAACAAGAATATTTACAGGAAAATCTAGATTAGCTGCTTTTTGTATATCTCCTTCATGGGGGCTTTCTGAATATATGGTAATGTCCATATATTTACACAAAAAATCTGGTTTATAAACCTTCCTATTGTTACTACTAAATAGGGAATATCCTCACTCAATTTTTCCCTTCTTTTTTGCTTTCTGCAATCTTCTCAGCTCTTTTAATCATTTCTTTTTTTAAACCAATAAAAACCCCTCCAGGCTTTGCTGCAACATAAGTAGCTTCCTTGTCTTTTATAATCTTATTTAATTCAGGTAATTCAATATCAACATGTGTGATTCTTGCGTTAGATTTGCCTTTAACATGAATATAAACATCTGCTTTTCCTAACTTCTTTTTTCCTGGTCCGGGTCCTGACATTTTAAAATTTCTCTTTTAAATCTGATTTTATCTCCTTCAAATCCTGCTTTGTGATTAAAGTAGCGGGAGCGGGATTTGAACCACGCGACCTCCGGGTTATGGGCCCGGCGAGAACTCCAGACTTCTCCATCCCGCTATATCTTATAAAAACCAGCGCCAAAACCCTTATAAATTTAACTATAGGGCCTATAACACCACATCACACAAATATTTAAATAATATAATACCTTATAAGAGACATGAAAGACATTTCTAAATCTAATAAGCAAGTTGCAGAATGCATCGGATTATGGTTGGCAGAAGGAGATACAAAGTCTAAATTAGAGATAACTTTTACTAATACTTGTTTTAAGTTAGTGAATATATTTTATAAAATTTTAGTTAAGTTATTTGATGAAGAAAAGAAAATAAGGATATATACTTATTCTAAAAATAAGAAACTTATAAGCTTTCCTAATAAGGAATGCATAATTAAAAATTATCAAGATTCTAGAGCAAGAAGGTCCTATTACATTGTTAGGTTAACTTCTGTGGAAAAGAACAAAAAGTGGAAAGAGATCGTAGAGAAAATAATAAAAAATGAAGGATTATATGAAAGTATTTTAAGGGGATTTTTTGCAGGGGAGGGAAATATTAAATTAGGATCAAATAATTCGAGGGTATTAAGAATAGCACAAAAGAATAAAAATAAATTAATAGAAAATATTTTAGATTTTTTTAATATAAAATATAAATTCCGTCCAGATGAGAGGAATTATGTAATATATGGGAAAAAACATTGGGATATTTTTGCAAAGTTAAACTTAGCAGACTTACATCCTGAAAAGAAAGAAAAATTCTGGAAAGGTTATAATGAATTTAAAGAGGAACATTATGATTTTGGATATTTATTAAAAAATATTTATTGCTCATTAGACAGTCCAAAAACAGCAAG
>CAZQKV010000165.1:0-2153 GCA_964593995.1 Candidatus Woesearchaeota archaeon | reverse complement strand
TAATTGATTGATTAAAGTAAAACCTGTTTTTAGAATTATTTATTAGACACGCTCCTAAATAAATAAACTTTAAATACTCAAAAAAAGCCTTAAAATTATGAGAATCTTATTCGGGGTTTTCGAATATGGACTAGGCCATGCAACACGAAGCTCACTATTAATATCAGAACTAATAAAGCAAGGACACTCAGTAGATATTATTTCAACAGGAGATGCATTAAATTTCTTAAAAACCAAATTTAAAAACAAATGTAAATTTTTTGATGTCTTAAGTGTAAGCATGCCTGCAACAAAAACCAGATTTTTTAGAATTTTCTTTTTTATACACTCCCTAAAAATGTATCTTAATTTAAAACGTGCAAGAAAAATAACAAAAGAAATAATTAAAAAAGAAAACTACGACAAGATAATTTCAGATTGCAGATATGATGTTTATGATAATCCAGAAAGCTCTTATTTAATAAATCATCAATTAAGATTCAAATCCCCAATAATTTTTCAAGATATTTTAGAATTATGGTTAAATAAAAATATGAGTAGATACAAATATGTACTTGTTCCAGATTTTCCAGGAGAATATAATTTATCTGGGGATCTAAGCAGAAACTTAAAATATTTTAAAAAATCAAAAATAAAATACATAGGAATCTTATCTCAACTTAAAAAAACAAAAGCAAAAAAAGATATTGATATCTTTTTTTCAGTTACTGGAGTTGAACCTCAAAAATCAATATTTGAAAAAAAAGTTCTAAACCAATTAAAAAAAACAAAAGCAAAAATAATAGTAGCAAATGGCAATCCTAAACTTCAATTTAAATCAAAAAATATAAAATACGTTGGATTAAAAAACACAAAAAATCAAGAAAAATATACAAATCGTTCAAAATTTATTATAACAAGGCCTGGATACACTTCAATAATGGAATTTGCAGAATTAAATATTAAAAAAGCATTGCTAATCCCTATTCCTGGCCACACTGAACAAGAACATTTAGCTAAAAGATTTGAAAAAAATAATTTCTTTCCTTATATAAAACAAAACAAAATAAACACTCTAAATCAAATAAATCCTTCAAAAAAATATAAAGGATTTAAACCTCCTTGGAAAACCAAAGAATCTATTAAAAAATTCTTAAAAATTATCGGTTTATCTTAGTCTTAATTTTATTAAAAATTCTTTCTCCAACAACAAAAGTTCCATAAGCAATAAAAAAAGCACTAAACACATCAATACTATAATGCCTATGAGCTAGTAAAGAAGTTATCCCCATAACAATAGAAGAAGCTAAAAAGAAATACCGTATTTTAGATTCCTTAAATAATAAGAATCCTAAAAAAGGTGCTGCAGTATGTCCTGAAAAAAACATGTCATTTTGAAAAACTAATGAATTAAACACAAATGGAAAATGTACAGGAATTCCAGTTTCAGGAGTTTTTAGATGAGTAAAAACAATCATAAAACTTCTAACCAAAACTAACAAAGAAAAATGTGCAATAGCTCTAGGCAGTTTTCTTACATTAAAAAAAACAGGATAAGCAAAATAAACAGTTGTGATTATAAAATAAAACTCAATAAATAAAATCCCTAAATCATAAGGGCCAAAATTATCAATAATAGCATCAGGGACAACTACTGCATTTTCAAGATTTGCAACAAATTGTCCAGAATGATAATCAAAAATAAGTGCCAAACTTAGAAGAATCAGAGAGAAAAAAATCAAATTCCTTTGCTTCCATACTTCTCTTGCCCAAACCCCAAGCCTATTTCTCTTCCAATTAAGAATCACAGTTCCTATTGACATCTTCTCACCTTTCTTCATATCAAATAATACAAGGGATTTTTTAAACTTTCTTATTTCAAAAACAACAATAAAAATCTATAACTCCTTAAAACAAAACTTATAAACTCCATTCCTCCTTAATAAAAATGGCATTAATAACAATTGCATTAATTCTCGGTGTTCTAATAGGAACTATCACAGGCTTGGTCCCTGGAATCCATATTAACCTTATAGCAGTAATGCTTTTAGGAGCATCTGCAGCTCTATTAAATATTGCAAATCCTCTTACAATAACTATTTTTATTGTTGCAATGGCAATTACTCACACTTTTATTGATTATATACCAAGTATTTTTTTAGGAGCTCCTGATG
>CAZQKV010000164.1:0-2161 GCA_964593995.1 Candidatus Woesearchaeota archaeon | reverse complement strand
CTATCCCTTCACCATAACATCTCTGTCTTAGGTAGCAAGTGTCTAGTCTCTGCACCTTCAATCATAGGTTTTCTATGAAAGCTTGGCTCAGGATTGCCTGTTCTAGGTTTCCCTGAATTTACTTGCTTTTCATTCCAAAGTTTCCATTGGAAGCTGCTAACTTTTGTTTATTACATGTCTCACAGCCGTGTGCTCTACCAATTGAGCTACCAGGACATACTAATAAATAAGTTTAGAAGGGTTGGTATTTAAATTTAATTATTTAATCTTAATTTTTTTGTTTTTCTTCTTTTTTCAAGTCTTGAGTAAACATTGCCCTGTTTGCTTCCATGGATTATGGAAGTAACTGCTTGAATTGCATCTTCTACTTCCTGCGCATTCCCAATAATGCCAATTTGATTATTATGTAAAGAAGTCGCGCAATCAGTCAGGTTTTTTAAAGTTTTGAGTGTTTTTCCTTTTTTTCCTATTATTCTTGCTCTTATTCTTTCTAAATCATGCCTTTTTGTCACCCCTTTTATATTTAATCTTTGCAAAATCATTTCATCTTGTTTTAATAACAGTGCTCTATAAGCAGAAAACCCGCAATTTATTGCTTCTATTACTTGCATAGCAATAAATTCATTATCAGCAGAACCATCAACAAAGAGATTTTTTCCTTTATTTGTTATTTTTATGTTTAGTTCAGATTCAAGTTTTTTCTTGTTTTGAAGAACTTTTTTTATATCTTCAACATATATTTCTTGCATTTTAAAAATCTTCTCCTTTTACCATTTCCTATTTATATTTTTAGTTACTAAAATGCTAAAACTCTTCTCCTTTTACCATTTCCTATTTATATTTTTAGTTACTAAAATGCTAAAACTCGTTTGCAACTTCTTTGATAAAACCTTTTCTTCTAAGCCATTCAATTTCTGCAGGAGTGTATTTTATTAAAACATCCCCTCTTTTATCTTTGTCAAATTCCCAAGGTTTTACGATTACTGTATCTCCTGGTCTTATCCATAGTTTCCTTCTTCTTGCTCCAGGTATTCTGCAGTTTCTTTCTTTTCCATCAAGACATTTAATAATCATTCTGTTTGCCCCAACCCTTTGATCCACAATTCCTATTACTTCATCATTTCTTGGTGTTTTAACTCTTGTTACAATGAATTCTGGTTGTTTTTTTTGTTTTTTTAATTTTCCGTGTCTTGGTGCCATTTGTATAAAACCTAGGTTTCCTAACAAGTCACCTTCCTAAGATAACTTATTGAGTTTATTTATGTTAATAAGATTATTTTGTGATTTAAAAAGGTTTAGAAATAATTTTATAATAATAAAGACTATAATAAGACAAGTGCCACAGGAATATTATCAATTTCCATAATTCCTTGTTTGTCTATTATTCCTGCTTCTAGTGCTGTTTGCACTGATTTTTCTCCAACACTATTAAATGTAGCATCTTCTTTTCCCATATCTTTCAAGATTTCAATTACTTCCTGCTTATTTTTTTCTTCTCCATCAAAAAAATTGGGCCTGACCTCAATTTGCTTATTATCTTGCTCAAATTTTTTTCCAATTAAGTCAGAATCTGCAAGAGCAACAATTATTCTATATGCTTGATGAATTTTGATTTTCACTTTAATAAGTATTAAAACTAGTTTAAAAATTTAATTATACAAATATTACAAAAAATAAAATTAGTAAGCTTTTTTAGCTTTACCATCTGCAACTGCTTTTTCTGCATCTGCTTTAGACATTATTTTGCACATTCCGCAATCGCACTTTTCGCATTTCCCTTTTGCCATGAAACCACCTCTCTTGGTTTTTGTCATTTTGACTTCTTTCATGTCTCTCTGTGCTTTGCATTTCATGCATCTTCCTTCAATTGGCATTTTTACCTCCCTGTTGTCAGTTTTTAAACTGATTTTAAGTAATTAAATTAATGAAATTTGTTTTATAAATGCTTTGCTAAGTGTTTTTAAGTGTTTTTTAGAGGTTTTTAGAAAAATGTGTGTAAATTGCATAAACTTAGATCTTTGCCCTTACACTATGCTTTGCGCCGCATGCAAGGCAGTGAATAAACATAAACCTATCTTGTTTTATTATTTCTGTGTCTGGTTTTTGGCATTCTTTGCATAATACAAATTCTTTTACATAATTTTCAATTTTTGGGTTTATT
>CAZQKV010000163.1:0-2175 GCA_964593995.1 Candidatus Woesearchaeota archaeon | reverse complement strand
AAGTTTATTTGCAACTGAAAAAGCAAATGCAGGAAGATTAACATTAAAAATTATACCAGAAAGTGATATTGGTACTACATATACTGATTTAATACACTATTCAAAATCTACTGATGAAGAAGGTCGTGGTGATAGTCCTTATGTTGGTGCAGATGCTCCTCAAATTGATATGTGGTCAAAAACTAATTTTAATTATCCTTGTGACCGTCTTAGCATGGATTCAAGAAGTGCAGACAGCACTTCAAATTATTTAGTTGAAATAAGTGGAAGAGAATTAGAAACAGAGCCTGAAAATGCTTCTATTAATTTTAGGTTTACTGATTTTGGTCTTCCGGGAGAAAAAGAAAACAATTTTTCATGGAAAAATTTAGTTGTTGAGCTTTATGATGTAAATAGCATTAATGATTCAAATAATCTTTTAGGGGTTTTTGATGCTCATGATTTGGCTAATGGAGATGTTAATTTTCCTAGTTTATTTGTTAATAATGGTTTAAGTTATCAGATTGTTGTTCGTCCAAGAAATTATGCTGATTTGAATTTAGATAATAAAGTTAATTTTATAGATAAAGCAATTTTAGCAAGAGCTTGGCAAAATGGAGATGCAAATTATACTAATGGATGGGAGCATTATGCTGATATTGACAGAAGTGGGGGTGTTGATATGAATGATTTGGGAATTTTTACAGATGAGTGGCTTTTTCAAGGATGCGACCCAAACACTTTTGTAAAATCTGGCTATATTAATAAATTAGCTCCTTTGTTTGATAAAGGGTATAGGTTAGCTTTTTTGCCAGGCAATCATTCTCGATTGGCAGAAGGTAGTGCTGGTCTTGAAACTACTCTTGGTTCTAATTCAGATGTTTATAATGAGCAAAAAGCAAGATTAAGAAAAGACAGAAGGCTTTTTGCTAAGAGGACTGATAAAGGGAAGAAAAGAGCAAGGGCATAGAAAAGCAGAATGGATGCTTGATTATAGATTCTGAAATTATTTTTAGGATGTTTTGCTTATGAATGGCTTTGAAATACTGATGATTTATAGTTAATGGATTTTGATTATAATTTCTTGCGAAAGTTTTAAATAGAATAATTTTATAGATGGAACATGGAAGAAAAATATTATTTGGATATTGTTATTAAAAAAGAAAAATTAAGTGATGAGAGTGATGTTTTTGTTGCTTATTGTCCTTCTTTAGGAATAGCAAGTCAAGGAAAAGATATAGATGAAGCTATAAAAAATATTAAAGAAGCAGCAGAACTCTATCTTGAAGAACAGCCAGATAAGTATGAGGAATTAGGGCGTTCAGTTTCTTTGCCAAGCTTTTCCATTATAGAAGTAAGAAAAAATGCCAAAACTACCAATATTGTCAGGTAAAGAGATAATAAAAATTCTTTCTAAAATTGGATTTAAACACATTAGGACAAAGGGGAGTCATGCTATTTTAAGCAAAGAAGATAAAGAGAAAGGCAAAATAACTATTCCTATTCCCTTGCACAGAGAACTTGCTAAAGGCACATTAAAAAGCATAATGAATCAAGCTGGTTTAAAGTTAGAAAAGCTTTTGGATTTGAAGTAGGGTATTTTTTATGCTTTAGATGTTTATGATGAACAAAAAGCAAGATTAAGAAAAGACAGAAAGCTTTTTGCAAAGAGGATGGACAAAAAAGGGAAGAAAAGTTTTTGCTAAAAGAATGGATAAAGGCAAGAAAAGGATTGCTTAATTTTTCCTGAAATTATTTTTAGGATGTTTTGCTTATGATTGGATTTTGAATGCAAATACATGGTAACTAACCATAAACTCTTGGTCTTTTGTCTATTTTTGTTATAAGAATTATTTTTTGTGTTTCTTTTACTTTATACAAGACCCTATAATCTCCTATTCTATATCTAAAAATCATTTCATTATTATCTCTGCCAATAAATTTTACATCGCTTGGCATAGAGTTGTCTTTTAATCTTCTTAAAGTATTTTCTATTCTCTCTTTAATATGCTTATCTAACTTCTCTAAGAATTTTTGGGCTCTTTGTGAGAGTTCCACATTATACATTTTAAGTTTAAACTAATCTCTTAGTTTTTCCCTCTTTTAAATCTCTTTCAGCTTCTCTTAAAGAAAGCAAATCATCATTTGTTAAAGTTATATCTACCAAATGTGCTTTTATGTAATCCAACTCTGATT
>CAZQKV010000162.1:0-2192 GCA_964593995.1 Candidatus Woesearchaeota archaeon | reverse complement strand
TTTTAAAATAAATACATATGTTAGGAATACAATGTCTGCTAGCATTCCAATTATTATTCCTATTTTTAAGTGTTTTTTTATTTTGCTTTTTCATTTTGTTTATAGCCAGTTGACTTTTAAAAAATGTGTTGAACATGAAAAGCAAGGGTCGTAAGCGCGGATAAGTTTTTCAATTTGATCAATTGTTTGCTCTTTTGAAGTTTTTTGTTCTAATAACTGGTTTACAAGTGCTGTTATGTCTTTTTCCATTATATTTAAATTTTGGACTGTGGGGGTGATTATATTGCAATAAGTTATTTTGCCTTGGTTATTAATTTTATATTCATGAAAAAGAGTTCCTCTTGGTGCTTCTACTGCTGAAACTCCATAACCTGATTTTATTTTTATTTTTACTGGTTTTTCTGATTTTTCTAAGTTTGTGATAAGTTTAATTGCTTGGTTTGCTAGATGTAATAATTCTAATGCCTGGGCAATATTATTATGGTAAGGGTTATTAAATGGGAGTTTAATAGAAAACTGTTTTATAGTTCTTTTTGTTTCATTATCTAATTGATTGTAGTTGTTGTTTATTCTTGCAATTGCTCCTACTTCATATGGTTTGTTTTTTTGCAATGCAAATTTTGAAGTTGCATATTCTTTTATAGATTCTTTAATATGTTTTTTATAATCATTATCATTAATCAATCCAGAAGCTGTTGTTATTTTTCCTGAGATTGTTGCATAATCATTTTTATTTTTTAAACAAAGATAATCTATTTTTCTTTCTAATTTTGGGTAATTTAATGAGGAAAACAATTTTATTGTTTTGTTTATAAGGGGTTTTGATTCTTTTAGTTGATTAAGCAGAAGGGTTAGGTCTTGCTTAGGCATTTCTTCATTTATTTCTAAAAAAGGATGGATTTCTCTTCCACCAAATAATTCAATAATTTTGTTTCCTAAACTTATTAAAGAAATTGCAGTGTCTATTTTATCTTTATGCTTTTCTCCTAATTGCAGTGCAGAACTTATATTATAATAATCTGGAAGACTTAAGAAATAAAGGTGGGTTATGTGGCTTCTTATTCTTTCTCCAATCATTAATAATTTTCTAATTGTTGATTGGGTTTTTGTGGGGGTTATTTGTAATGCTTCTTCTAGTGCTTGTATTGATGCGACTGTGTGAGCTGAACTGCAGATTCCGCAAATTCTCGAGACAATTTCTTGAACATCTTGCAATTTTTTATTGATAACTAGGGCTTCAAAAAAACGTGCTCCTTCTGAAGCTTTTAATTTGCAGGTTTTTACTTTATTTTTTTCAATTTTTAGAGTTAAATCTGCGTGACCTTCTACTTTGCATATGTGGTTGAGATTTATTTCTTTAACCATCTTCTAACCATGTTGATTTTTTTTCTTGATCTTTAAATTGAAGTCCTGCAAAAGTCTGCATTTTTTCATGTAGTTGTTTTAAAGTATATCCTTTTTCTTTTAATAAGCTTAAGAAGGCAGGAAGATTTGCATCATTGCATGGGCCTCTGCAACCATAACAAATAGTATTATTTGAAGGGCAAATGGCATTGCATCCTCCGTTTGTTATTGGGCCCAAGCAGATTTTACCAAGATTGAGAAGGCATGGATTTCCTTTTTTTCTGCATTCTAAACAAACTGGATCTGTATAAGGTTTGAAAGGTCTTCCAGTTGCAATGCATTTAATGAAATCTAAGATTTCAGATTTATTAGGAGGGCATTGTGGGAGGTAATAATCAACTTTAATATGTTTATTAATTGGTTTGGGATCTGTTGATTTTAAATGATTATAAACAGGATAAACAAATCTCATTATTTTTTCTTTATCTAGAAAATTTTTCATTGATGGAACTCCTCCAACATGGGCGCAGGCACCTAAGGCAACAATGTATTTAGAACGTTTTCTTAATTTTTTTATTGTTTTTATGTCTTTATCAAAACAAACTGTTCCTTCTATAAAACAATAATCAAATTCTCCTGTGTAAGAATTTTCTTTAATTAATGGAAATGCTTTTATATCAAGTAATTCAGCAAGCTGTTTAAAACAATCTTCGTAAATAAAACTAAGAAGGCATCCTGCGCAACCTGAGATCCCGTATAATCCTATTTTAAGTTTATTGTTTTTTGATTTCATTTTAGATATTTTTAGTTTGAATTTATCTTATTTGAAAATTCTTCATTTTCAATTT
>CAZQKV010000161.1:0-2197 GCA_964593995.1 Candidatus Woesearchaeota archaeon | reverse complement strand
AATTTCAGGATATTAAAAAATCATTAAGAGAGTATGCACTTGTTAAAGTAGCTAAAAAAAATATTTTAAGAAGAGCTATTAAAAAATTAAACAAAAAAAGTATTTTGCCTTTAGAAGATTATATTGAAGAAAATAATGCTTTTGCTATCTCAAATCTAGAGGGATTTGAGCTTGCAGGAATTTTAGCAAACAAAAAAACTCCTATTAATGCAAAAGCAGGGCAAGAATCTCCTGATAATATTGAAGTCAAGGCAGGGCCAACAGATTTAGTTCCTGGACCTGCAATTTCTGAACTTGGTTCAGTGGGCTTGCGTGTGGCTGTTGAAAATGGGAAATTATCAATTAAAAAATCAAAAGTTATTGTTAAAAAAGGACAAACAATTACTGAAACTGTAGCAAGCATTTTACAAAAACTTCATATCCAACCATTTACAGCAGGATTAGAGCCTCTTGCTCTTTATGATGTTAAAAAAGAAAAAATCTATACAGACATTAAAATCAATCCTGAAGAAGCTAAAGAAAATATAAAAACTGCTGCAGGAAAAGCATTAGGATTTGCTCAAAAAATTGTTTATTATTGTAAAGAGACAATTGGATATCTTCTTGCTAAAGCAAATGCAAATGCAGAGCATCTGAACAAACTTCAACCTAAAGAAGAAAAGGAAGAGGAAATCAAGCCAGAAGAGAAAGAAGAAGAAAAGAAAATTGAAGAAGCTGAAAAAGAAAGCAAGGGAGAAGAAGAAAAGGAAGAGCCAGTAGAGAGAAATAAAACTGAAGAGAACAAACCAGAAGCAAAAAAACCAGCAGGAGAAATAAAAGAAGAGAAAAAAGAAGAAACAAAGCCTAAGGAGGAAAAGGAAAATGAGTAATCAAGGAATATGGGAACAAATACATGAATTGAGAGACTTATATGAAAATAGTATTAATAATGGACAACGAGATGAAGCTTTGAAATTTAATCATGAAATTTATAAAAGGCTTCTTTATATCTTTTTAAATACTGAGAAAATCTTCAACAATATCCCCTTACTAAGTGGAATTCCTTCCCTCGGCGCGTTTTTTAAACACTCATTACAAAACGAATTAGAAGAATTATCAACTTTTTCAGAAGTTCTAAAATGGAATACTCAATTAAATAAACTGGAGGAAACAACTTAAGATGGAATATGTCTATGCAGCCCTTTTATTGCACAAGCTTGGAAAACCTGTTGATGAAGCAGGGATAACAAATGTTCTTAAAGCAAGTGGCGCGCAAGTAGAGGAAAGCAAAGTAAAAAGCCTTGTTGCTAGTCTTAAGGATGTTGATATAGAAAAAGAACTGGAAAATGCAGTTGTTGCAAGTGTAGCAGCTCCAGCCGCAGGAGCATCTGCAGAAGAATCAGCACCTGAAGAAGAAAAAGAAGAAAAACATGAAGCATCAGCAGCAGGTCTCTCAGCTCTATTTGGTTAATTTTAACTTATTATTATAAAAACAAATAGAGCAAACCTAGCTTGCCAAGCTTGTGATAAGAAAAGCAAGTTAGGAAAATGATGCTTCATGATATTTTTAAAAACATTTAAAAATAAATTTCAATATGAAAATTTATGATATTAAGATTAAAAAGATATGATTTAAAAGAGGATCCTAGAAAAGTTTCAGAAGTAGTTACTGATGAGTCTGGAACTCATGAAGGAGTAGTTATATTAAAACCTCGTTTAATTGGATGCTCTTATAGATATTTTTTAATATCTCAAAATTTAAGAACTGGAAGAAAAAGAAAGAAAAAATTAGGAAGATATGTTTTTATTCAAGGGCACCCTGATAATATAATAAATAGAGAAACTTATAGACAAAGAGTTGGTGTACAATCATTAAGATTTAATAATGGAAAGTTGGAAGCAGAAGTTACAAGAGAATTTGCATTTCCAAGAAATAATAAAAAAGGGAAAGGGTTTATTTATAATAGAAAAACACACAAAACAATTCCTTGCACAGAGGAACCTTATAATGCGTGGATAACTGTTTCTACAAATAAAAAAGTTAAAATGAGATTAAAAAGATTCCCTTATTTAATATTAAGAAACCTAAGAATAGGAAATAAAAGAGGTCAAAAAAAGGTTGCATAAGAAGTTTTAAAAATACTTTAATTCTAATAATCATATGCCTCCGTGCGACAATGGTACTCGAGCTGGCTTGAGACCAGTGCCCTTTGGGCTT
>CAZQKV010000160.1:0-2202 GCA_964593995.1 Candidatus Woesearchaeota archaeon | reverse complement strand
TATTAAACAATGATCTATTAACTAAAACTTCAAAAACCTAAAAAACAGCCCAATTAATAATCATTCCTAAATATATTCCAATTGATAGAAAAGGCATTGCAGGATAATACTTATTTTTTCTTGATAATATAAGTAAAAGTAATAAAGAAAGGGTTGCAAATAAAGTTATTATTAATGCAGAAGTTAGCCCCATTAACCTGTAAAAAATTCCTGCAGCAATTATTGGGAATACAACATCTCCGCCCCCTAATATTGCTAAACTAATTTTTATTTTAGCTTTTTTAAATTGTTTTTCTATTTCCTTGTCTGACTTACTTTTATATTGCTCTCTTATTTTTCTAATTTTTAATTTTTCTTTTTTTCTTACATGGGGCAGTAAAAACCCTCCAAATATTTTTAAAGTATTCATTTGATAATTTGCCATTTTCTGCATAAAATTTGAGTGCCAAACCGCCCAAATATCATATAAAGAAATTAAGAAAAGCAAGATAATTATCCCTAAAACCCCTAAAATAGAAATAAATACTGCTGCTATTCCTGGATAAATAAGAAGCTCAGTTATATTGTGTATTAAAATATACCTTTTAAATATTTTAAGATAAGCAAAAAACAAAGCTATACTAAAAAAGATTATAGAAATAATAGACAAAGTAATTGGTTTTGAAAACACAGAGAAAATAATAAAATAATCTTTACTAACAAATAAGTAAAACGCCTTTAATGCAATTCCCATTGCTAAAGTTGTTACAAGAAAAAACCAGATTTTAATGAATTTTTCTGCATTTATTTTCGTTAAGATAAAAAACAAGGTTATAGCAAATATAAATGCAATTAGTATTGAAGGAAGGAATTTTATGGAATCTTTTTCCTCATCAAATTCTGGAGGGGGCTCCATATTAAATGGGAGTTTATTTTCCTGGCTTTGATAAACTGAAACTATAAACAACCCCAAAAGCTGGGCTAATACAAACATTGATAATAAAATCATAGTTATTTTAAGATTGTGTTTCATATTAGATCCTCTTTTAATTATTAATTGAAGAAAAAATAGTTTTTAAATTAATCTGTCAATTCATCCAAGGCTTTTTTTGCATAGAAAATTATATTTTCCCTGATTCCATAAGTAGGGTCATCAAGTTCTTCTTTACTAAACCACTTGCATTCCTCACTTAATTCCATCCCAGATTGCTTTATTTGATTTGTATTTGATTTAGCAAAATATACTAAAGTAATATGTTCATGATTTGAGTTTATTCTATGCCTATTAAGAAATCTCGAGGCAATTAATTCTTTATATTCTACATCTTCTTTAAATTGAAAAGGGGCTTTTTCAAAAAGTTTAATATCTAATCCAACCTCTTCTTTAACTTCCCTAACTGCTGCTTGATTTGGGTCTTCATCAAGTTCTATATGGCCCCCAACACTAAGCCAAATTTTTAATTTGTCATGCTTGCGTAAAAGAACTTTATTATTGTGAACCACAAAAACTTCTACTGTAAAATCAATTTTTTCATGTATGTGAGGCATTATTAAAAATAAATTATCAAGTATTTAAAAATTCTTATTTTAATCTGATTGTTTCTAAATTTCTTGGAACATTGGTTTCAATATGATGCAGTTTGTAGATGCTTGAAGCTAAATCAAGGCACTTGCTTTGCTCCCCATGGTTTATAATAATACGATTGGGTCTTGGCTGACTTCTGTTTGCAAATTCTAATAATTCATTTCTTCCTGCATGTGCAGTTAAACCTGGGATTGTTACAATTTCCATATTTACATTAATTGTTTCTTCTTTTCCATCTACATTCATCATAACTTGTTTAATTCCTTCTTGAATCTGCCTCCCAAGTGAACCAATCCCCTGGTAACAAACAAAACACAGTTTATTATTTTTATTATCAGCAAAATGCCTAAAATATTCTACAGAAGCTCCTCCAACTAACATACCAGAAGTTGCTAAAACAATACAAGGCCCCCCTTCGATAACATTTTTTCTCTCAGAAGCAGAACCTACTCTAATAAAAACATCTGAAACAAAAGGATTATTATCTTGGAAAATCTCTTTTCTTACCTGGCTATTTAAAAAATCAGGATATGCTGTGTGAATTCCATTAATATCCCAAATCATACCATCAATATAAATCGGGACCTTGGGTAAGTTGTTATCATGCATTGCTTCTTCTAATATAAGCATTGTTTCTT
>CAZQKV010000159.1:0-2217 GCA_964593995.1 Candidatus Woesearchaeota archaeon | reverse complement strand
TCAAAATAGAAGATAAACTAACATAAATAAATCTATCTAAATGAATAAGAAAACAAGCATTGTAGTTAATTTAGGCAATAAATTGATTATATTGAAAACTATGTTAGCATTATTAGTATTTGAAAAGCACTCTGCTATTTTAAATAAATCAAAGCTGGCAGATTGTATGCCCATAAAAATAACAAAAATTAAAAGAATGACAAAATATTTTCCTTTAAGATAAAATTTCCCAAACTTTTTCTTTAAGACGGTGTTTATTAAAAAAATTAAAGGAATAAAAACTAGTAGAGTAAATAATAATCCTGCAAAACTGATAATATTTGTTGGAGTATTACAAATTCTACTTCCATCTTCTCTTAATACCAATGGTTTACTGCAACTTTCCCATCCAGATACATTGCTTATTGAATTCCCCCAAGATAGTTTAGCAATAGATATTGATAAATTTTCACAGCCGAAAATTTTTCCTGTAGAGTAATGTCCAAATTCATGAACAACAATCCCTGCTGTTTGAATAATTATTAAAAACAAAACAAACCATACGAGTAAAGTTATCCAACTAACCCATAATGATTTAATCTTTTGATATACTTTATTATCAATTTTCATTTCACAACTCCCCTCTAAAAGCCTTTTGCATAAGGCTTCCAAATAAATTATTTATTTCATCTCCTGATTGTTTTTGATAATCTTTGACTCTTTCAACTCTCTCAACAATCTTAGCAAATTTTTTCTGGAGGGTGATTGGGGGGAGCGGGATTTTTAGGAAACGAATAACATTTTGAGATATATTTGGTTGACCACCTCCAAAAGACAATGATACTATTCTTTTGTAATCAGCTCTTAACCAATGTAATAAATAAATTTTATTTAATGTATTATTATCCTTAGGAACAATAGCACAAACTGCCTGATTTGTAGTGGCTTTTATTTTAGATATAGAACTCTTGCCCGCTGTTGCCCCATACATTGCTATTAGAACTGTCTCAGGTTCAATATATTTAGCACTACTATTCTTTAAACCTTTTTCTGTTATAAATTCATTAACTTCCGTTATTTGATTCTTATTTAAATCACCAGATTTAATCCAAGGGATGGTTCCATTTTTCCAATATTCTATTTTTACTCTTAAGGGTGTTCCCCCGCTACTTGTATAGCAAACATCCTTCAACTCAATCTCTTCAAATTCATCTTTCTTTTTCAAAAACATCTCAGCAAAAACACTTTTTAGATAATCTTTGGTTAAGTCGTCTGATTGTTTTCTGAGTTTTTTGAGGGATCCTGCTTTTTCTATAATTGAGACTATTTGTTTTTGAAGTTTTTTATCTTCTGGGAAAGGTATTTTTAATTTCAAGACACTACTTTTTTCCAAGTGGGGAATAGTTGCCCCTGTTGTGTGTGTATTAAAATATTTGAATTTGTTTTTAAGATAAATTAATAGATATTTTTGTTCAATTTCAGAAGATTTTATTCTTAATCTTGATATTGTAGAACCGACAAAACCAATTAATCCTGAGCCAACAGTTCCACAATTAGCTCCGTCCCAAACAAGTAAGATATCTTGTTTTTCAGCAACAACCCCTTTTTTATCATTAGTAAAATTCTTAATTGGCTCTCCCCTTAAATTTTCAATTACAATATATGCAGTTGAATTCTTATCAGGATTTTTAATTATATCTACTTTTTTCCCTTTTCTAAATTCTACCAATTCTTGAAGTTCAACTTCTCTCCATCCTTGAGGTAATTGTTTAGTTTTCATTTTTTCTTTTTACCCCCAAAAAACAGGATAAATTCAAAAAGTTCTTTTAAGAAAAAACCACTTAATACAAAAAGGAATATTATTTTTTTCATCTTAGAAGTTTTATCGAGTCCAAAATAGATATTTACTGCTGGGGGGTGTAATACAGAGGTTTTTGCATTTTGAATACTTTGTTCTGTTAAGCAAGTATGGCTGGTTTCGTCTATTGTCCCGGGGATACAATCAGATTTGTTTACGGGAGGGAGAAGGGGAAAATTTGGGATGGTGATATTAAAATTGTATTCTAAATTAAAAGTGTTTTTCCTACTTTTTTCCAAAACATCAAAACATCGTTCCCTTTCAATTTTTACAGATTCTTTCTTATTGTAGCTAACAAAAACAGATTTATCTTCAGTTACATTACCTACAACAAAACAAATTTGATATGACGGATTCCCTAGAAGCAGAATGTTCCAGAA
>CAZQKV010000158.1:0-2226 GCA_964593995.1 Candidatus Woesearchaeota archaeon | reverse complement strand
GTTTAATTATTCCAAGATTTAAGAGTGGAGGAAGTGATGGTTTAGAGCATTCTATTAGTGTTTTTGGAGAATCAGGAGACAAGCAAGGTATAGGAACAGAAGCTATTACAAGACTTCCTGACTTAGATTTAGATTTATATGTTAATGCAGAAAAAAGTTTTTCAGGAGATAGCAGAAGATTAGGATTTGGATTTGAGCATGGTTTTGGAGAAACTTGGAATTTTGGAGCTGGAGTTGATAAAGTAGATACTCCGCAAGGAGATGCTACTTATACTAGCGGAAAAGCTATTTGGAATATGGATAAAAATAATCAAATTGGCTCTGGAATAAGATTATCTAATAATGATATAGGAACAAATAAACTTGCTGCTTATTTTATGAGGCATGGTGATGTTAAATGGGGAAACAGGTCTATATTTATTTATGATTGGAAAGATGGTTTTAAAAAAATTCATTTTAGGTCTACTTTTGCTGAAAACCCAACTTTTAGCAGAAAAGGAAGCGGGCCTGCATTTGTTGGAAGAAACCAGGGATATATTCTTAGCCCTCATGTAATAAATTCTCCTGTTACAACAATTGAACCTCCAACTGTTGTTGAAAGAAGTAAGAAGGGATTAGCTGCAAGAATTTTAGGGGATATTACAACAACAGACCAAAGAAAAGGGTTTATTGAAGCAGATTTAGGATATCAGTTTGGAAATTTAGGAATTTATGGTTTTCATAAAAATGGATTTGGTGGAGTCAGTGATTCTTATGGTGCTCATGCTGTTTTAAAGCTTGATGAAACTCCTTTAAAAGTTCCTTTAAAATTAGAAGCAGGCTATGAAAAATTCAAAGATGGCAGAGAAGATAGAAGCTATGTCAGCTTAAGTGCTTACATCCCTGTTGGGGGTAAGTGAGGATGGCGGAATATAGATCAATTGAGAAAAAGTTGATTGAAGATACTGGTGTTAAGGATTTTTTGGAAATGGCAGGCAGAGTGTATTATGGTACTGTTGCAACTATTTTTAGGGTTCCTACTTTTGTAAGAAAGTTTTGTAATGATCAGCTTATTAATAATGAGTGGATGGAAGCCGAAACTAGAAATCAACCTCTAAAAAATAGGTCTAGATTTTATGGGGGGCTTTCTGGATTATGTGCAGGAGTTATTTCTGATCTTCTATTAGGCGGCTACGCCATCATTGGAGCAGTAATTAATAATGAATATTACACTCCTCTTGCTATTTTAGGTATAACAAATCTTGCTTCTTTGATATTTGAAGCAGGAAGGTATGGCCAGAGTAGAATTGAATATAAGGAATCAAAGAGGAAATAACAAAATGTCAAAATTTAAGAAATTTGCAAAGAAAATTGTTGCACCTGTTTTAGTTCCACTTATGCTTTTTGCTGGGAGAGTTAGTAATGCAAGAGCTGCTAAAACAGAGCCAATAAAATTAATTTCAACAGAATTAAGTTATACAAAAGGAAGAGATGTTGTTAATTTTAGGCCATTTATTAGTACAGAACCTGCTGGAGAATTGAGAACAGATTTAATGTTCGGAAGAAAATTTGGTAATTTTACACCTTATATTTATTTTAAATCAGATAATAAAGACAGAAGTTGGGTTGGTCCAAGATTAGATTATAAAATCAAATCTTTAGATGATAAATTAATTACAAATCTCCAGTTTAGATATTTTAAAGGATTAAATGAAAATTCTAAAGATCATTTTTATTTTATTCCTACTATTGATTGTGAATTAAATGATACATTTAAAATAGGTTTTTTAGGTTATGCAAAGAAAACTGATGGAAGTAAGCCTTTTTTTTATATGGGGCCATCTCTTACTGTTAATTTAACAGAAAACCTCAGCGCTCTTTTATCATATGATATAGATGTTCTTGAAAATCAGGATGCTGATATGATTTTCATGAGTTTAAAATATAAGTTTTAAAATGGCAAAAACATTTACAATAACTAAAAAGATTGCAAAGCATGGAAAGCAGGCAATAATTGTGATTCCAAGTGTATTGTCAGATAAAGTTAAGCCTAGAATGTTAGTAAAAGTTAAGATTGATGTTTTAGGAGAAGAGTAAAAATGTCAAGTAAAAAATATGTTAAAAGAGTTCTTAGAGAACTTGATAAGGATTTAAAAAGGTTATCAAGGGAAGATAAGTTAGGACTTTTAAGAGTCTATAAATATAGTTTGGAAGTTTCTCTTAATTATAATTATCCAAGTAAATTTT
>CAZQKV010000157.1:0-2232 GCA_964593995.1 Candidatus Woesearchaeota archaeon | reverse complement strand
GCAAAAGTAAAGGTTTTTGGGATTGGTGGAGCAGGAGGCAACACAATCTCAAGAATGAAAGAAATTGGAATTAAAGGAGGAGAATTTGTAGCACTAAATACAGATGCGCAAGACCTTTTATACACAAACTCAGATCATAAAATCTTAATTGGAAAAGAATTAACAATGGGTCTTGGCGCAGGAAGCGATCCTAAAATAGGGGAAGAAGCAGCCCATGAATCTGAACAAGAAATAAAAAAGAAACTTGCAGGATGTGATATGGTATTTATTACCTGCGGCCTAGGTGGAGGAACAGGAACAGGAGCGGCACCAGTTGTAGCTCAATTATCAAAAAAACAAGGAGCACTTACAATCGGAGTAGTTACCTTGCCATTTACAATCGAGGGCAAAAAGAGAATTGAAAATGCAGAATATGGTTTAGAAAGAATGGAATCTATGGTAGACACTTTGATTGTTATTCCAAATGATAAACTTTTAGAGATAGCACCAGAACTGCCGTTACAAACTGCATTTAAAGTTGCAGATGAAATTTTAACTAATGCAGTTAAAGGAACTACTGAACTTGTTACTAAATCTGGTTTAGTTAACCTTGATTTTGCAGACATTAAAGCAGTAATGTTAAACGGGGGGGTCTCATTAATGGGAATGGGAGAATCTGATTCTCAAAACCGGGCTCAAGAAGCTGTTGATAAAGCACTAACAAATCCTTTATTAGATGTGGATATTTCAGATGCAACAGGAGCTTTAGTTAATATAATTGGGGGAAATGACATGAGTTTAGATGAGGCTCGTGCAATAATAGCAACTGTTGGAGATAAATTAAGCAATGATGCAAAAATGATATGGGGAGCGCAAATAAGCCCGGAAATGGAAAAGTCAATTAGAGTAATGATTATTATAACAGGAGTAAAAAGCTCGCAAATCGTAGGAGGCGGCTTGCCTGTAGATTTAAAAAAACAAGTAGAAATGTCTGAAGAATTTGGAATAGAGTTTTTAGAATAATAGTAACTTTTATATATTTTTAAGATTAATTTTTAAAATGGATGAGTTCATAAACAATTTAAGGGAAACTTATGATATTTGGGATAAACAAATAAGGCCCTATATTAATAAGTCTCTGCATTTTATTTTTAGAGGAGCAATGCATGCAATTAGTCAAAAAGCAGAACCACATAATGAAAAAGAAAAACCTAATTATGCTGCTTGTGCTAGAATGCTAAAAGTTATTGAAAATTGCTTTAGTCCAGACAATTATAAAAATGAAAAATGGGGTCCTGCTGCAAATCAGGTCTGGCAAAGATTAAGTAAATTAGAACAAACTGCATTAAAGCTAGCATCTTAAATAAATTTAAAAACCCCAATCATATTCTTTTATTATTAATAAAAATAACTGACTATGTTTAAATTAAAATCCTTTATAAAACAATGTACGAGAGTATGGCGTCTCTTAAGGAAGCCAGGAAAAACAGAATTTACAACTATTTCAAAAGTTTCTGCAATTGGATTAGGATTAGTTGGTGTAATTGGTTTTGTAATCATGATTATTATGATTTATTTGCAAATTGCATTAAATATTAAATAGGCTGATTATCAAAAAGAAAAAATGATTTTAACATTAATTGGTTTAATATTAAGTTTTTGTGGTTCTGCTTATTTTGTCTATGACACTTTAACTAATTTTGGAAAACCAAAATCGGCAACAAGTATTATCTATGACAAGGGAAAAATAAAAGAGGTTATTCGTTTAAAAAGAACAAAAGATTGGGGATATAAACAAGCAAAAATAACACCAGAAGAAATAAAATTAGTTATTTCATTATCCTTGTTGAGTTTAGGTTTTTTATTGCAGATATTGGATTTTATCTTCTAAATTTTTTTAGTGTTTTCAGCACTCTTTAATTCACTAAATTTTGATAACAATAAAATTTATAAACCCTAAACTTTAATTATTATTAACGGCTTCTAATAAGTTATTAGTTAGCTGGAGCAAAAAAATGATATTTGTTATTAAAGTAACAACAAATAAAGAAGATAGAGCAATGGAATTAATTTCTGATAAAATCAGAAAAAAAAACTTAAATGTGTTTTCTTTAGCTCGGCCTCACGGACTTCGGGGATATATTTTTTTAGAAGCAGAAGACCGTGAAAGCGCAGAAGAAGCTGCATTTAATCTTCCGTATGTTAAAGGGATTATTGGAAAAACAGTAACTTATGATGAGATTAAAAACATGT
>CAZQKV010000156.1:0-2252 GCA_964593995.1 Candidatus Woesearchaeota archaeon | reverse complement strand
CCCTATTAAATTGTTTTGCCATTATATCCCAATTTTATTTGTCTTTTATTAAGTTTTTTATAAAGGAATATATTTGCTGAAGAGTAATTACTTGAAGTTTTTTATAACTTCCTTTAATAAAAATATCATTTTTAAAATGGCTTGTATATTTTTTTACCTGAACTTTATTAAGATTTTTGTTTTTTAATTTTTTTAACTTATTTTTAAATTCCTTTTTGGTTTTTATTTTTTCAACAAAAGGATTATTTTGATAAAAACATTCTCCTAAAATTAAAACTTTTTTTCCTTGGTCTAGTGCTTGTAATCCTGAACTTGAATTAATAGTAATCACATATTTGCTTTTATCTAATAAGGCATTAAAATCATAATTTTTTAGCCAAATCGTATCTGGATATTTTTTTTTCCAAGGATCATAATCCACTCTTCCTTGCTCTCCTGGATGCTCTTTAATAATAATTTTATAATCTGGTAAAAGTTCTTTTATATCTTTATAAAAAAAATCTAAAATATCTCCCATGTGTTTTATTATCGGGCTATGAAAAAAAATCTGAGTATCAGTAGTGTCTTGCAATGGAATAAATATAAAGTTTTCTGGAATTTTTTTCATCTTTGAGTCCATTGGATTTAGTTTATTTTTTAATAGAATCTTTAATCCTTTTTTTGCCCACTTAGTAGCTTTAAAAAAATCTCTGGGGTTTTCAAAAAGTATAAAAAGATTTGAAAGCCCTGATAAAAAAGGTGTTTTTACATCTCTTATTTTAAAATCTTTTTTTCCGCGTAATGGTTTTGCATAGCCTTTATATTTAAGAAACTGTTTATAATTTAAATTTGCGTGACTGGCATTTCTTCCAACCCCTTTCATATCAATCTGAATATGGTTTGCAAAACATCCATGCTCTATGAAAACTGATTTTATATTAAGATTTTTTGCTACTAAAGGCTCTATGTTTAAATGTCCATTATAAAAAAAGATTACGTCAAATTTTTCTTTTTTTAATAAAAAGTATTTTTTAACATAATCTTTTTCAAGTTTATTAATAATCTTTTTAGAACCAACATCTAAACCTCTTAAATATCCTGCATTAGCCCTTATTTGTCTTTTTGTTTCCTCATCTAATTTAATTTTTTGATTTGTTTTTTTTGACAAAGAATAAGGAATTTTAAACTTTTTTAAAACCCTCCTTGTTTTTGGGGTTGGGTCAATAAAATAAACTCCTTCTCCTTGTTCTTTCATGTATAATGCAAGATTTACTAATAAAGGAAGAAATCCTTGCCAAACTTTAGCTATCCCTATTTTCATTTTATTATTTAACTCCGTGCCTATAAGAGCTTTTGAAAACTTCATTTACATTTTTATGCTTTGATTTATCTATGTATCTTCCAAGAAAAATTCTTCTTTCTAACACACAAACATAAGAATAAAGTTTCTTGAAAATCTTAGCGTAAATTTTGTTGCTATTTAGTAATTTATGAATTCTATCCTTCTTTTTTGTGTTTTCTGCTCCAATCATTTCAACCTTTGCTTTGCCTCCTCCAAACCACCAAGCCATTTCAGAAAAAGTACTTGGAAAAGTTCCTATAATGTACTTTGCTTTAGAAAGCAAGAGAATATCTATTAATGCTTCTTGGGTTGCAACAGTGCTGTTTCTATATCTATTTGTTTTTGGGAAACTCACTATCTTATTTTTAAAAATTCTTCTGAACTTCTTTTCAGTATCTTCAGAATCTGTGCAAAGAAAGAAAATTGTTTTAGGGTTTTTTTTGACTAACCACTTCATTCTCTTAATAAACCTTTCATCAGAAGAAATATTTCCCATGCTTATTGGAGAATATTTATAATCATTGCCTCTTCTTATATGGACACCTACAAAATTTTCCAAATCATATTTTTTTGCAAAACCTTCTGCAGCTTTTTTAATTGATTTTTTCGGTCTCAATTTTTTTAAGACTCTTATAAAATCTTTTTTAACTTTTGAAGGGATTCTATCTAATTCAAAATCTATACTTGCACCATCTTCACTTGGGTTCATTTTTGCAAAACCTTTAGGAATTTCTCCTGGAAAAAGAACAAATCTCCATCTATCAAATAAAATATATTTATGGGAACCATCTTTTCCATCAAAGTTTCCAATATACTTTTTTACATCAGATTTAAGAATCTTCCTTAATTCTCCTTCACTAATTATCTTTGTTTTATTTTCAAAAAGGTCTGAAAAATTACTCCAGCATTGGATATTTTTTGGCCAGAAAAC
>CAZQKV010000155.1:0-2256 GCA_964593995.1 Candidatus Woesearchaeota archaeon | reverse complement strand
TTTGGGAAGAGTATAAGAAGGAAAAGGGGATAACAGAAGAAATAGAAAAAATAGTTACTCAAGATTATTATTTTGCTCCTGGTTTTAAAACACCTAGATATTATCAGAGAGTTGCTATAAACAGAGCTATTGAAGCAATAGCAAAAGGCCAGAAAAAACTGTTAATAGTTATGGCAACTGGAACTGGAAAGACTTATACTGCTTTTCAGATTTTATGGAGATTAAAAAAAGCAGGAAAAGTTAAAAGAGTTCTTTATTTATCTGACAGGAATTTCTTAATTGACCAGACAACTGTTAATGATTTTGAACCTTTTTCCAAAGTATTAACTAAAGTAAAACATAGGAAAGCTGATAAAGCATTTGAAGTTTATTTTGCTCTTTATCAGGGCCTTTCAGGAGATGAAGATTGGAAAAATATTTATAAAAATTATTCTAAAGATTTCTTTGATGTAGTTGTTGTTGACGAATGTCATAGGGGAAGTGCAAGAATAAACTCTGCTTGGAGAGAAATTTTAGAGTATTTTTCTCCTGCTATTCAAATAGGAATGACAGCTACTCCTAAAGAAACTAAGAAAGTTTCAAATATTGAGTATTTTGGTAAGCCTATTTATATTTACTCATTAAAGCAAGGTATTGAAGATGGTTTTCTTGCACCTTATAGGGTTATAAGAGTAGGATTAGATAAAGACCTGCAAGGATATAGGCCTACAAGGGGAAAATTAGATAAATATGGTAATGAAATTCCAGATAGATATTATGGTTCAAGAGATTTTGATAGAGTTCTTGTTCTTGATGAAAGAACAAAAGCTGTTGCTAAAAAAATAACTGAATTTTTGAAAAATACAGATAAAATGAGTAAGACAATTATTTTTTGTGTTGATATAGAACATGCAACAAGAATGAGGCAGGCTTTAATTAATGAAAATTCAGATTTGCAGAAAAAAAGCAGAAATAGGTATGTTATGAAAATAACAGGAGATGATAATATGGGCAAGAAACAGCTAGATAATTTTATGGATCCTGCTTCAAAATATCCTACAATTGTTACAACATCTAAACTTCTTAATACAGGTGCAGATGTCCAGACTTGCAAGTTAATTGTTCTTGATAGCTCAATTAATTCTTTAACTGAATTTAAACAGATAATTGGAAGAGGAACTAGAATTAAAGAAGAATATGGGAAGTATTATTTTACTATAATGGACTTTAGAAAAGTTACAAAATTATTTGCAGATCCTGATTTTGATGGAGAGCCTGTTCAGATTTATGTTGTTAAGCCAGGAGAAGAAGTTAAGCCTGCTGAAATTGATGAAAAAGGAAGTGAGGAATTAAAAGAAGGGGAAACTATTGTCCAGAGTCCAAATATAGCACTAAGGGAGGAACCAGCTGAAGTTAAGAAATATTATGTTTCAGATGTGCCTGTTTCTGTTGTTAATGAAATAGTGCAGTATCATGATCCTTCTGGCAAGTTAATAACAGAAGATTTAAGAGATTATACTAAAAAGAATCTTGAGAAAGAGTATAGAAGTTTAAAAGATTTTATTGAAAAATGGAATATAATTGACCAGAAAAGAAAAATAATTGAAGAAATGGAAAATCAGGGGATTTTATTTGATGCTTTAATAAAAGAAGTTCCCAATGGTGAAGAATATGATCCTTTTGATTTAATTCTTCATGTAGCTTATGATAAAAAGCCTTTAACAAGAAGCGAGAGGGCAAGGAAAGTTAAGAAAGATGATTATTTTAATAAATATGGAGAAAAAGCAAGAGCTGTCATAGATGCCTTGCTCAATAAATATTCTGATGAAGGTATAGAAGAAATGGAAAACCCAGAAATTTTAAAAGTCTCACCCCTCAATAAGTTTGGCAGGCCTCTTGAAATAATGAAACTTTTCGGAGGAAAACTGGCTTATTTGAAGTTGTTGAAAGAGATTAAAGAGAGGTTGTATTTTTAGGTTTCTTTTTTAACTTTTTCTTCTTTTTTTGATTGGCCAGAACCACACATAATGAGATTATATAAGACACAATTCCCCCAAAGACCGCGATATAGAATCCAGTTACTAATCCTACTATTAAATAAAGAATGAATGAAAGTGTGAGGATAAGTATTAATGCTCCAATAAAAATATATCTAACTTTCTTTTTTTCAAAATTCTTTCTGGCCTTAAAAAAATAAAAGAGAATTATATCTAAGAGAGCCAACCCACTAAATGAAAAAGAGAATATTCTTGAAATGAGATTGTATGTTTCATTTCT
>CAZQKV010000154.1:0-2264 GCA_964593995.1 Candidatus Woesearchaeota archaeon | reverse complement strand
GTCGCCAACTTCCAAATCCTGCGTCCTTGAAATATCAACCATCATTTTTGCAGCAGGATGTTCAATTTGCATTTCTTCAAGAATTGTAACACCATCATTTGTAATTATAATCTCGTTCGTCGGAGAAACAAGCATTTTATCCATACCCTTGGGTCCCAAAGTAGTCTTCACTATTTCGGAAACCATCCGCGCAGCAAGAATATTATTTCTCTGAGCATCTTTCCCCATAGTCCTTTCAACATTTTCAGGTAAAATATAAATTGGTTGTTTATCTGACATTTTACAAATAGTTATGGCTTTTAGAGATTAATTTGGTTTTTAAAGTTTTAAATAAACCAACCTATATACTTTAAAATATATATTGGTTAAGAAATATCATTTAAAAAATCTATTCCTAATCAGTTTCATGAAAAAACTCATCCCAGCCCTCTTAACTCTTTTATTATTCATAGGAGGAATTGATTGTTATCTTACTTGGGATAGAGGTAAAAAAATAAAAAAAATAGAAAATCAAATAGTTACGGTTGAAGGATCTGCAAGTAATTTAGAAAAAAAAGTAGAAACTCTTGAAGATGAACGAAATATGTTAAAACGAGCATATGATACCTTGTTGAAAAATAAACTTCATGATGAGGGCTATACAGAATTTATAAGGACTATTACAGATAAAATTTATTTTTACCTTGAACAATCAGCACTTTATAAGATAGAGCTAGAATTAGGGAAAGAAGCAGCTTTAAAACTTGAAGCAGGATATTGGAAAGATAAACATGACTCTTTAAAAGAAGACAGAGGCCTTGCATGGAAAGCTTTAGATAAGTATCAACAAGATCGCTCAGAAAGTAATAAAATGTTAATAGGATTAGCAAAAGCATTCATAAAATTATCTATGAATTCTGGAATAACAGGAATCTTAACTAAGAAAACATATGAATTGGGGCTATTGCCTGATGAAAACAAGGTTTTTTTACACGGAGATTTATCAGATATAGGTTCTAGAGACTACAAATTATTTACAGATTATAACTCTGGATTAGAAGAGGAAATGGAGAAACAAGGAAGGCTTGCATTTTTATGTGACCATAGTGGGGATGGGATTCCTGATTTAGTTTATAGAAGTTCTGAGCAAACTTCAGATGGAGAATATGTTTGGAAAATAAGGCAGGGAAGAGCTGATGGATATTTTACACAAGCAGTTCCACTAGAAAAAGCACTTACAAATAATAACTAAAGCCCCAAAGTTTTTGCAACTTCATAATTGTAAATTCAATTTATAAACTAAAACTTCTTTATAAAACCATGAAATTAGAATCAAAAATTGGTGTGAAAGTTGGAGACATAATGACTAGAGACCCTGTAACCGCAAGTCCAGATATTTCCTTGCAAAAAGCTGTTAAATTAATGACAAAAAAAAGAGTTGGAAGTTTATTATTAACTGAAAATGAAGAATTAAAAGGAATTTTAACAGAAAGAGACATAATGTGGGCATTAAGTAAAAAAACAATTAAAGATTTAAGAGAAGTAAGGGCCGGGGACATTTGCACAAGAAAAATAACAACAATCCGCCCTTCTGCAGATTTGTCAGATGCAATTGCCTTAATGAGAAAAAAGAAATTCAGAAGATTGCCTGTGGTAGTTAAAAAAAGAGTTATTGGTTATCTCACTCTTAAAGATATTTTAAGAATACAACCAGAGTTATTTGAAATTGCAAAAGAACATCATGCAATTACAGAAATAAGAGAAGAAGAAGATAAACTAAAAAGAAAAAAAGCAAGAGAAGAATTTGAAGAAGGAATCTGCGACAGCTGCGGAAATATGGATATTTTATATATTGAAGATGGTCAGCGAATATGTGATGATTGCAGGGAATCTATGTGATGATTCTATGTAATCTATGCCATTTTAATTCTATGAGATTTTTTATAATAATCTTTAAATATTATTTGAAAATGTCTTTATAATGGCACCTCCAGAAAAAAAGCCAAAGAAAGTCTAAAAGAGACTTATTTGATTTCTGTATCCTCAGAAGACAAATTCAGAACATTAAGAGTGTTAGGGTTGCCTAATGTATTTACTAAATTAGAGCAAATAAAATTTGAATCTGAAAATAGTTGGAATATTTCTCTTTCTCCTTATGTAAATGAACAATTATATCTTGGACAAAGGCCAGGAAAATTAGGATATATAGCTTCTAATAAGCTCAAAAAAACTTTCAGAGAGAAGGGACTGGTTTTAGTATTATTCAGATTAAATAAAATTCTTTT
>CAZQKV010000153.1:0-2271 GCA_964593995.1 Candidatus Woesearchaeota archaeon | reverse complement strand
CTGCAGAAGAAGAAGCTCCTGCTGAAGAAGCTGAACCTGAAGAATAAATTTTTATTTTTTTATTTTAACTTTTTATTTAATTTATTCAAAAAATACTGAAACTTAATAAAAAGAAGATATTTTTAGATTTTATAATACAACTTTAGCAACATTGTTTTCTTTATCAATCTCTTTTATAGAATTTTTTTTATCAATTACAAATCTCATTTCTTTAGAATTAAGACTATTTAACTTTAAATTCTTAATTTCAATAAAAATACCTGCCCCATAATCTATATCCCCTAAATAAGAAAGATCAGGTGTATCTAATGTAACCCCATCTTCCACAATACTAAAATAAACTTCTTTTGCATTAATGCTCCCAGAATTTTTAACACTTAAATTAAAATCTAAGTATTTTCTTTTTTTAACAACACTAATCTCATCAAAATATAAATCAGGAAGGTTTTCTTTACTATATAGTTCTTTTAAAATCTCAATAATTTCCCTGTCAATGCCCTGGCTACAGCTTTCTAAATAAGGATACATTAAACTTTTAGGATTATCAGTGTGGTCAAATCCAAAAACATGAAGCAACTCATGCAGTTCAACATTTGGCCAATTGCATTTAACTAACTGATCAGGACTCTGATGCAAGAGAATTGTCCCATTTGTTATAATATTATATCTCCCAGTTTGTATAATCTCTCTTGCTCCCCCTTCTCCAGCAATAAAATAATCTTCTTCTGGAGCCTCTACAGCATCTTCAGAACAACTAACCTCTATATCTGGGTTTTGTTGAGTAGGAAAAAAACTAATTATTCCAATATCATTTTCTAATTCATCAAATGCTTTTATTACTCTTTCTCTTTTATCCTGACTACAACCAACATCAATATAATAAGAAAGCTGATTGTGATTAAACTTCATGTTTGGATAAAATTGCCTGACTTGTCCTGAGGTTTGATTGTCTAGTATTGGTGGTTTAATAATAATTGGATTTAATATTTCAGGGTCTCCTGGCAGGTTTAAGTAAATAGTTAATCCAAGCCACACAAAACATGCAATAACAATTAAAGTTGATAAGAAAGTTATTAATATTTTAACAAATAAAATCCCATCAGCATGTTTCTCAAATTCTTCATGAATAGGATTAGGTTTAGGCCCCTTCATATTTGGAATATTTTGTTGTTTTACCATCCTCTTTTAAATTTAAAAACCTCTTTAATACTAAAAAGAATAAATCTAATTATTTAAAGTTTCTCTATATGACAAAGTTTAAAAATGAAAATTATTATACATTAGCAGGTAAGCCTCAATGGTCTAGTGGTTATGACACAACCCTGTCACGGTTGTAACCCGTGTTCGATTCACGGTTGAGGCGTTTGTTTTTTTCACTTCATAATCTTTATAAACTTCTTATTAATAATAAATTCATCCCAAGGGAAAAGAGTTCTGATACATTAATTTAATGAAATGGCAAAACAAGAAGTAACACAAACAGATTTTGAATATTTATATCATATAACTTCTCTGCAATATGTTCTTATTTCTTCAGCATCAAATCCTGTAGTTATTAGAAAGGTGAGGGAGGGAGCAGATTTTGATATGGCTCCTTGGGGAGGAATGTATTGGGATTGTTGTGAAAATCAAGAAATAGCTTTAAAAACTATGAAAAAAAGAATACAAATTGCACCTTATGATTTGCAAGAACATGCAAGATTACATCTTATTTGTTTAGAATTTTTATTAGAAATGGATGGAGCAATTATTGCTGATGATAGGTCTTTATTCTCAGAAAATTGTGAAAAATTATGTGAAAATGCTTTAAAATATGTAGAATTAGTTAAAAAACATCAACAAAGACTTCAAAGAGATAGTTTTTTAGAATATCCTTGTTCTCCTGGAGGACATGAATTTTATGTGCTTAATGGGAGAAGAGTAGCAACTTCTATTTTTAATAAACTGGTAACTTGTGCTGGAGCAATTTTAGAAATAGAAAAAATTCAGGAAAAAGTAATTGATTTTAAAATAAAATCAAACCCTCTCCCTTATATTGCCTTACCATTAGATGAACAACAAGGGGCCGGATTACTTCTTCCAGATTTAAAAAATAATCTTATTAGAAATGAACTACTTTTGAAAAGAGTTAATGAAAAATCCTAATCCCTCAAACCAACACCTTTATAAACCAATTTTTTATCATAATAATATATTAAATAAGAATACATAAATAGATTATTAAATAGTTAGAGGAAAAGCAAGACTTTTTCTTATAATGGTTTGATTTTA
>CAZQKV010000152.1:243-2311 GCA_964593995.1 Candidatus Woesearchaeota archaeon | reverse complement strand
GTAAATTCTGACATTTTTAGAAACTCTGCTATTTTTGTCAGTGATTTTACTAAGAATATTCCTGAAACTGTTAAGACAATTCCTGCTAGTATAAAATAAGTTAAATCTAATACTACCACTTTTTTTATATTTTAACCCAGTCTAGTTCATAATAGCTTATATCTTGTTGCGAATCAACAATTGCTATTAAAAGTTTTTTAGCTGTTGAGTGGGAAATTCTTGTTTTAGAAATAATTTCATTCCAGTTTAGTTTTGTTTTTCTTGTTACTGGAAATGCCAAATATTTTGCATGGGTTTCATTTTTTTTATAAACTCTGAATTCTGCTCCAAATTTTAATCCTGTTTTAACAATATAGCCTTTTTTTCTTAGGTTTTTAAAAACAAGGTAATTAATTGAGAAATTTTTATGTTTTTTTGATAATAATTTTAAGGTTTTATTTAATGAAGCTGGTTTTTCTTTGTAAATTAATTGGGCCTTATTAGATTCAATCAAGTAAAGGGCTTCATAATTTGAATAAATTACTTTTTCTTTTTCAAATTCACCTAGTTTTCTTGTTTTTTGTAAAGTTATTGCTTTTTGTGAATTTGAAAACAAGTTTCCAGCTATTAAATATATTGGGAATTTCATATTTATAATGAAGAAAAGAATTATTTAAAACTAACCTTTTATTGTTTTTTATTTTTTAATTTTATTATCTTTATTTTTTTAGGTTTATTATTTTGATTTTTTTCTTGAATGAAACCAGGCAACTCCAAAAATTAAAAAACTTATTATAAAAACAACCCCATATCTGTTTGATTCAATCATTCCAATTACATTGCCAGTTATCCCTGAAACAAAAAAATAGACAAAACTAAACTTATTATGGAAAATAAGGCAAGGGTTTTTGATTCTATTCCTGAATTTGTTAGTCTCCTAGTATGGTGTGCTTGGGGGCTCTTTTGATATAAGCTTTCTGCTTGTGTTGCTAGACGTTTTACACTTTCCTCTTTACTCCAGTCAACATTTGATTCATTTAATTTGGCATGCATATATCTTATTGCATCTTGTACTGCTTGACCAACTGAAGATCTGCTGTTTTCATAAGCTTGTCTTCCAAGACTTGCTAATGTATCCATATCTGATTGAAGCATTTCAATTTTTAGTTGGTTATCTTTAATATATGCATTTGGAAGGGTTTTTCTTTGTGAAGCTTGTTTTAAAGCGTTTATTACTTCTGGATCATTTTCTTCATCTGCCCTATAAGCATCTATTAAAGCACTAACAAAAAAAGGAGCTCCTATTCCTGGATTATTTTTTAGATCCTTTAACTCGTCTTTTAGTTTTTTTATTTCTTTTGATTTTCCTTCTCTTTTTTTAGCCATGTTTTATTTAATGTTTTTTTGCTTATAAAGATTTATTTTTTATGAGAGCAAGGTTTTAAAATAAGAAAGAGTTATGGATATTATGGTAGAAGTTAATTTTAAGCAAATAGAAAAGAAATGGCAGGATAAATGGGAAAAGAAAAAGATTTTTGAAGTTAAAGCTGGGAAAGTAGGTTCAGATAAATCTGAAAGACACGAGAAAAAATATTATGTTTTGGAGCAGTTTCCTTATCCGTCTGGGAGCGGGTTGCATATAGGCCATTCATTTGTTTATACTATTGGTGATGTTTATGCAAGATTTAAGAGAATGCAGGGTTTTAATGTTCTTTATCCAATTGGTTATGATTCTCTTGGTCTGCCTGCTGAAAATGCAGCAATTAAAGAAAAAACTCATCCGAAGGAATATACTGAAAAATCTATTAATTACTTTTCAAAACAGCAAAAGTCTTTAGGTTTAAGTTATGATTGGACAAGAACTTTTTCAACTCATGATCCAGAATATTATAAATGGGACCAATGGATTTTCTTGAAAATGTTTGAAAAAGGACTTGCATATAAAAAAGAATCTCCTGTTAATTGGTGTCCTAAGTGCAATACTGTTCTTGCAAATGAACAAGTTCATGAAGGAAAATGTGAGTATCATGGATGTACTAACGTTGAGATTAAGCATTTAAATCAGTGGTATTTGAAAATTACAGATTAT
>CAZQKV010000152.1:0-233 GCA_964593995.1 Candidatus Woesearchaeota archaeon | reverse complement strand
GAAGAACTTAATAATTTTAAGGATATGAAGCAGTGGCCAGATGTGATAAGAAAATTACAGAAAAATTGGATAGGGAAAAGTTATGGAACTGAAATTGTTTTTGAAATTAATGGAGGGAAATGGCCTGTTTTTACAACTAGGCCTGATACTATTTATGGAGTTACTTTTATGGTTGTTTCTGCTCAGCATCCAAGATTAATGAGATTAGTTATAGGTGAGCAAAAAAAAGAAGT
>CAZQKV010000151.1:0-2326 GCA_964593995.1 Candidatus Woesearchaeota archaeon | reverse complement strand
ATCCAATAATCATCCCTACTAAAAAATAAAACAATATTGAGATAACAATTGATATAAAATCAAGCAACATATAAAATCTTTCATTGCCGACTATTTCTGGCAAAGCATAAGATAGCAATTTCAAAAACATTATGCCAGGAGAAAAAATAAAATAAAGATGAGGCAGACTTACTAAAGTATTTCCTTCCCCGCTCATAATTGCTAATAAAAAAAATGCAGCAAATAAAAACAAAGCAAACAATCCCCCTTTTATCATGCAACTTTTTTTCTTTTCTGTCATACTTATTAATTAATCTAAAAATATATAAATGTTTTTAATATACCTCAAGAAGATAAAACCTAAAAGAAGATAGAAAAAGATAAGATAACAAATGATAAATAAAATAAAAGAAAATATTTACCAGTTATATTTTAATGAGTTTGGTAGTTGTGTTTATATTATAAAATTAAAAGACCCAATTAAAATAATTATGATTGATACATCTACTAAAGAAAATGCACAAGAACTTTTAAATAATTTAAATGAAATAGGAATAGAGTATGAAGATATTGATGTTATTCTTTTAACTCACCAGCATTGGGATCATAATGCAAATATTTTATTATTTCCAGAAGCAAAAGTTTATGATTCACAAAACATCAAGGAATTTATCAGCGAATTTCAACTGCCTGGCTTAAAAGTAATTCACACCCCAGGGCACACAAAAGATAGTATAGCTTTTCTTTACAAAGATATTTTATTTTCAGGAGACACAATTTTTCATAATAGTGGAATTGGAAGAACAGATTTGCCTGAAAGCCAGCCAGAAAAAATGCAAGAATCTGTTAATAAATTATTAAATCTTAATTATAAAATTCTTTGTCCAGGTCATATTGATTGATTATCCTCTGTATCAATAGGACCTAACGGGGAGATTCTTCCACTCCATCTATATTTAGGAATTTTAACAGTATTTCTAAGATAATATCCCCCCTGGCCATCTGGAGCATAAATATCTCTTTTTCCAGTTCCAGGACGGTCTATATATAGATAGCTTTCAAATTTAGGTAAGGGCTGAGCGCCTCTTCCAATTAGAACTTCTTTTGCTCGTAGCTGTTTTAATCTTATCTGTTTAGCTCTTTTTTTTCTTAATTCTTCTTTTTCTGCTTCTTCTTCTATTGCTTTGTTTTCTAAAACTTCTGTCATTATTAAAAAAACTTGTTTTTATTTTTAAATATTATTATATTATTATACTATATTATATTTTACAGTTTCACTAACTTTTTTATTTCTTCAACTTCTCTAATTCATCTAAAATATCCCTTGTTATTTTTTCAATGCTTTGCTCACCATTGATTTTAACATAAGGATATTTTTTTAACATAGGTTTTGTATCTTCATGATAGATTTTTAATCTTTTTTTTATAGCATCTTCATTTACATCATCTTCTCTTTGATGCAATTTTAAACCACATACATCACAAACATCTATTTTTTTTGGTTTTGGACAAGTCACAATATTATAAGCAATATTGCATTTTTTGCAGTTCCATCTTCCTTTTAATCTTTTTATTGCTGTCTTATCTGAAATATTAATTTCAAGTATTAAATCTGTTTTTGCAATTTTTTCTAAATCTTCAGCTTGTTCTAATGTTCTTGGAAATCCATCTAAAATAGATCCATTTTTACAATCAGGATTTTTAATCCTTTGTTTAAGAATTTCTATAATAACTTTTGAAGGAACAAGATTTCCTTTGTGAATATAAGAATCTGCTAATTTTTTTAATTTCCCTGTGCTTGCCCTTAATAAATCTCCTGTGGAAATATGTGCAATTCCAAGTTTTTTTGCAATTATTTTAGCTTGTGTTCCTTTCCCGCTTCCTTGAGGCCCAACAAAAATCAGATTAACCATTTTACTTAGCAATCACCTTTTATATTTTCATACAGTTTCATACAAATAAAAACCTTCCTCTCCTTTTCCAACTAATTTAAAACCAGCGCAATTAAATTCTTTAGCATAAACATAATCTAACTTCTTTTCAGCTGCAATAATCTTTTTTTCTTCACAAGTTTTGCTTATAAAATAACCATAAGACAAAATTTCATTTGTTATAGTTGAAGGCTTGCTATGCATAGGATAATTATCTGTAGCAACACCTATAACAAGGCCCTTCCAAGGACTAGCTAAGAAATTTTTATTAGTAATGCCTTCAAAAACTTTCAAGTCACTTTCATGAAGATAAGTATTTGCAGGAGATGCAGGAGGATAAACACTCTGGCTTTCTACAAAATATAATTTTAAATCTTTCCAATTATCTCTTTGTGTATAAGAAAAACTAGAAATTA
>CAZQKV010000150.1:0-2363 GCA_964593995.1 Candidatus Woesearchaeota archaeon | reverse complement strand
TGGTATCTGTTTATCCAATGCATTTAAGTACACATACAGATATTAATAATATAAATGAAGTTAAAAAAGAGCTTTTAGATTCTGGATTTGGATTTGAAAAAGAAATTAACATAAATTTAATTCATGATGATTTTATTGTAAATGGTAAAGTTTTAAATTTTAGAAAAAAATCAAAATGAGATTAGCTATAACAGGAGGAAAAGGAGGAACAGGAAAGTCAACAGTAGCAACTGCCTTAGCTGTTGAGTTAGCTAAAAATAAAAAAGTCCTGCTTATTGATGCAGATGTTGATTGCCCAAATGACCACCTTATTTTAGATATAAAAAGAAAAAAAATTAAAGACATTTATCAGCCAATCCCAAAATTTGATTTTTCTAAATGTAAAAAATGCGGAAAGTGTGCACAGGTCTGCAGGGAACATGCAATAATTTTTATTAAAGGAAAATATCCTATTTTAATTCCAGACCAGTGTATTGGTTGCTCTGCTTGCATGATTGCCTGCCCTAATAATGCAATAAGCAAAGATAAAAAGAAAATAGGAACAATTTATTCTGGCAAAAAAAATAATATTGAATTTTTTTCTGCTGAAAGTGAAATAGGAGTAGAAGAAGAATCTCCTATTGTCAATGCACTTAAAGATTGTGTAAAAAATAAAGAAAAAAATTATGATTTTATTTTAATTGATACTTCTCCTGGAACACATTGTAATGTTATTTCTGCTTTGCAAGGATGTGAATTAGCTTTTTGTGTTACAGAACCAACACCGCTTGGAGCACATGATTTAAAATTAAGTTTAGAATTATTAAAAACATTGAAAATTCCTGCTAAAATTATTTTAAATAGAGCAGATATTGGGGATAGAAGATTAATCGAAGATCTTGCTGAAAATTATAAAGCAGAAATTCTTGCGGAGATCCCTTATAGCAAGAAAATCTTAAAATCTTATTCAAAAGGCGAGCCAGTTGAAGACAATAATATTAAAAAAACTGCTGAATGGTTAGAAAATGACATGTAAATGGATTAATATTTGTCCTTTAAGAAATCTTGAAACAAAAGGCAAGTTAGATGAAAAATGGAAAAAACAGTATTGTGAAAGTGATGATAATTGGAAAAATTGCAAAAGATACGAGCTTGAAGAAAAAGGAATCTATCATTTAGATAATCTGCTTCCAGATGGAAGTAAAGTAAAAATAAAAGGAGAAAATAATGGAATATAATACATTTATTTGGATAGCAATTTTTGCAATTGGAGCAGCTTTAGTAAACACTTTAGGAATCTTTGTTATTTACAAACATAAGAGATTTGCAGAAAAAGCTAAGATTTATCTTATGTGCTTTGCAGCAGGGGTATTAATTTCTATTCCATTAATGTTTGCTTTTCCACAAGCTGTGCAGAAAAATTTTTATGCAGGATTTGCAGCTTTAGCAGGATTTTTATTTATGTTTTTCAGTAATTATATAATAAAAAGAAAATCTAAAAAAGAGGAATTAGCTTTTGGCATAACTACGATTGAAGGAATCGGAATTCACTCATTTATGGATGGTGTTATTTATACTGTAACATTCACTGCCAGCATATTTATAGGATTTTTATCTGGAATAGGATTAGTTATTCATGAATTTGCAGAAGGTATAATAACTTTCTCAATTTTAATAAAAGGAGGATTAAAAAAGAAAAAAGCTGCATTTTATGCATTTCTTGTAGCTGCCCTTACAACCCCTTTAGGAGCGTTTATAGCTTATCCATTTATAAGTAAATTAAATGAATCTATCTTAGGATTAGCTTTAGGGTTTGTAGTAGGAGTTTTAGTTTATATTTCCGCTGCTCATCTTTTGCCAAAAGCAAGAGAACAAGAAAAACAACACTCAATATTAGCATTTTTAGCTGGTGTTGCACTAGCTTTATTCATTGTATTTACTAAATTATTTTAATAAAGTTTAAGAAAAATGAAAAAGAAAATGAAAGTAAGAAAATAAAAAAATGAAAACAATAACAATTTTATCAGGAAAAGGAGGAACAGGAAAAACAACTGTATCTTCAAATCTTGCAGTTTTAATTGCAAGAAAAAACAAGATTATAGCAGCAGATTGTGATGCAGATGCCCCTAATTTAGCATTAGCTTTAGGAATTCAAGAAAAAGATTTTTTAAATTGGAAGGAGGTTCAGACAAATGAAAAAGTTGTTTTAGACGAGAAAAAATGTAATAGTTGTAAAAAATGTTTAGATGTTTGCAATTTTGGAGCTATTGTTTGGGATAAAGAAAAAAATAAACCATTTTTCAATAGTTTTTTATGTGAAGGTTGCGGAAGCTGCATGTTGGTTTGCCCAAATAATGCTATTAAGTTAGTTAAAGTTAATAATG
>CAZQKV010000149.1:0-2380 GCA_964593995.1 Candidatus Woesearchaeota archaeon | reverse complement strand
AAATAAGAGTTTTCTGTTAATATTATAATAAAAGAGAGCAAAAATTATCAAAAAATAATCAAATATGGCAGAAAAGGACAAGGTATTCAGCGGGAAAATTAAGCAGGCAGGAATTTTTGATTTTAAAGAATTTTATAGTTTTACTTATGATTGGTTAAGTGATGCAGATTATGATGTAAAAGAAAAAACTTACAGTGAAAAAGTTGTTGCAGATGCAAAAGATATTGATATTGTTTGGGAAGCTAGCAGAAAAATTTCAGATTATTTTAAGTTTACTCTTAAATTACAATGGAGAATTTTAGGCATGAAAAAAGTCAAGGTGAAAAGAGAAACTAGAGAAGTTGATATGAATTCAGGAGTTGTTGAAATCAAATTTTCTGCTGTTTTAGTAAAAGATTATGAGCACAAATGGGAAGACAGGCCTGTTTTTAAGTTTTTAAGAGGGATATATGATAGGTATATTATAAAAAGCAGAATAAGCGATTATGAAGACAAATTAATGGAAGAATTAGATGAATTAATTGCTCAATGCAAATCTTTCTTAGCTATTGAAGCTAAACATAGCTAATTACACATTAATCACATAGCTAATTACCATAATTAAATACCATCCTAAAACATATAAAAATCCACAAATATCTTTATATATCATATTTTTATAAAAATTATATGAAAAAAGTGAATATATTAATCTTATTTATAGTATTTGTTTGTGTATTAGTTTTATCTGCAAACTCAATATCTGCAGAACTAGATGTTAGTTCTAAACCTATTTCAGACAATATAATTATTGGGATAGATGAACCAGCAGTTTTTGAACTTAATTTAAGAAATTTAGGAGATACAGATAAATTTGAAATATATTCTCTTGTAGATGTGGATTTATCTTCAATAGAGCCGTTTACAATACCTTCTGGGGCATCAAAAACCATAACATTAGAAGTTACACCAAGAGAATCTTTATTAATGAGGAGAGGATTTGTTACATTTAAATACAAGGTTAAAGATTCTAAGAATAATGTTCAAGAAGAAACTCTTACTATTAATATCTTAGAACTTGGAGACGGAGCTTTTTCTGTTGCTCCTGAACCTATCAATCCAAAATCAGAATTTATAACAATAGTTTTTGAAAACAAAGCAAAAAGAGATTTTCTTGATTTAAAAATTAAAATGACTTCTGCTTTTTTTGATTATGAATCTGAGCTCCCTATAAAATCTCTTGAAACAAAAGAAATAGAAATCCCATTAAATAAGGAGAAATTAAAAACACTTAATGCAGGCTCTTTCTTGTTTAACACACAAATTGAAACTGAAGGAAATAGGGCAGAAATAGAAAAAATGATTAAGTTTTTAGAGCAGGAAGGAATTGATTCTTCAAGTTCAGAAGAAGGTATTTTGATTAGAAGAGAAGAATATATAAGAAAGAATATAGGAAATATAAGAAAGACTATAACAATAAATTCTGAAAAAAACATAATATCAAATTGGTTTACAACTTATAGTATTGAGCCAACTAAAGTAGAGACAATTGGTATTAAAAAACATTTAACATGGGAAAAAGACTTAATCCCTAATGAGGAATTTAAATTAATAATCAGAACAAATTGGTTTTATCCTATTGTTTTGATAATATTAGTTGTTGTTATTTTAATATTAATTAAAAGAGCAGCAGAAAAAAATCTGATTTTAAAGAAGAATGTATCTTTTGTAAGAACAAAAGGAGGAGAATTTGCACTAAAAGTAAGAATAAAACTTAAATCTAAAAAATTCTTAGAAAGAATTAATGTAATTGATAAACTGCCTCCTTTAGTAAATCTTTATAAGAGATTTGGGGCTATTGAGCCAAGCAAAATAGACATGAACAACAGGAGATTAGAATGGAACATAGAGTCTTTAAATAAAGGAGAAGAAAGGATTTTTAGTTATATAATTTACTCAAAAATAGGAGTAGTTGGGAGATTTGAATTGCCTTCTGCAAGAGCAATTTATGAAAAAGAAGGCAAAGTAAGTGAAGTAACTTCAAACAGAAGTTTTTTTATTAATGAGCCTGCTAAGTAATTTACGTGTTAAATAGTTTTATCACTTAACATATTTTTATACAAACCGCTACCATATTCTGTTAAACTAATATGATCTTCATCACTGATTTCAATTAAACCAAGGTGAACAGCTGTTTTATAAGTTTCCTCAGAATAATTTCCTTTTGGCACTTTTTCTTTTGGCAATCCTGCTCCATTATTATCTCCAATTACCTTAACTAAACCAAAAACCCTTCTGAGATTCTCTCTTTCTATTACTGCCATTTCTTTTAAAAAAAGAAAATATGTATTAATAAAGATTTTTATACTGCAAAATAATTTGTTAATAACTCTTAATATTC
>CAZQKV010000148.1:0-2418 GCA_964593995.1 Candidatus Woesearchaeota archaeon | reverse complement strand
AAGATATTTATGGGTTTAATTTAGCTCAGCTTGTAGGAGATACAATATTGTAATAACTTAAAATGCCAAATACAAAATCATTTAGAGAAAAATGGCTGGAAGCTGTTAAAGAAAAAAATTCTGTTTTATGTGCAGGCCTTGATCCTGCTGAATTTGGAATGGGAAGAGGAGAAAAAGGACTTCCTAAAAATGTAATTAAAGAGATTGGGCAAAAGCATACATAGACGCTGTTGCTCCTTACTGCGCTGCAATAAAGCCTAATATACAATATTGGAAAAAACATGCAGGAGGAGATGTAAGAAGAAAAGGAGATATGGATACATTAGTTGAACTTGCATCTATGGCGCACGTAAGAGGATTAGTTGTTATAGAAGATAGCAAGCTGGCAGATATTGGCTCAACAAATGATGCTGGGGTATATCATGCTCAAGACAAAGTAATGGATGCTGTAACTTTTTCTCCTTTTGCAGGAAACTTAAAAGAAGCCACAGAACAAGCACATGCAAGAAATCTTGGCTTAATAAGCATGTGCATAATGAGCAACCCTGATTATGAAAGAGAGAAAAATAAATGGGTGAATATTAAGGAAGATTATGCAAATTATTTTATATCAGATGCTTTATCTATTGAAGATATTCCACACACAAAACAATATATCCAATTAGCTCATGATGCTAATAAATTTGAAGTAGACGCGATTGTTATAGGAGCCCCAAGTAAAGATAACCACATAAAAGAATTTGAAATCGAAAATGTAAGAAAATATGTTAGTGATGAAATGCTTGTTCTTCTCCCAGGAGTTGGAGCTCAAGGAGGAGAAGCTAGTTCAATCTGGAAATACTTCCATAAAGACAAGGTGATTGTTAATGTTGGGAGAAGTTTGATGTTACCAAAAGGAAGCAATTCAACACCTAAAAATCAAGCAGAAACAGCAAAGCAATACAGAGATATGTTAAATAAATTAAGAACAAAATAATTTCTAGTTTCCTAAAATGAAAACGCAAGTAAATTTAGCAGGGATTAAAATGAAAAATCCTGTTATGACTGCTTCTGGAACTGTTGGTTTTGGAGAAAAATATAGTGAATTTTGCGATATTAATAAACTAGGAGCTTTTGTTCCTAAATCAGTAACCTTACATCCAAGAGAAGGCAATCCCACTCCAAGGATTGTTGAAACAGCTGCAGGAATGCTTAATTCAATTGGTTTACAAAACCCGGGTGTTGATGTTTTTCTCGAAAAAGAACTTCCATTTTTATATCAGTTTGAAACTCCTGTTATTGTTAATATTTCTGCAAATTGTTCAAAAGATTTTGTAAAACTAACAGAAAAGCTTTGTAGTGATGAACATTCTGACTTAATTATGGGCTTAGAGGCAAATATTTCTTGCCCAAATGTTGAGGGAGAAGGTATGGCTTTTGGAACAGACCCAAAAGCTACTTATGATGTTATTCAGGCTGTAAGACAAACAACAGATAAAACATTAATAGCTAAACTAACACCAAATGTCACTAATATTGTTAAGATTGCACAATCTGCTTATGAGGCAGGAGTAGATGCCTTATCGATGATAAATACTGTTTTAGGCATGGCAATTCATGCAAAAACAAGAGAACCTTTAATACATGGTAATGGAAGATATATAGGAGGATTGTCAGGTCCTGCTATAAAACCAATTGGTTTAAGATGTGTTTATCAAGTTCATAAATCAGAAATTCCATTACCAATCGTAGGAATAGGAGGAATTATGAATGGAACTGATGCTATAGAATATATTCTTGCTGGCGCAACTGCTGTTGGTGTTGGAACTGCAAATTTTGTTTATCCAGATACTTCAATAAAAGTAATTAAAGGTATTAAAGATTATATGAGAAAAAACAACATAGAAGATATTAATAATTTAAGAGGTAAGATTAAAGAAATTTAATTTTAAATTTAAAATAAATAAATCAAGAAACAAATAACTCAAACAAACCCCAAACCCAAGATTATTCCTAAAACAATTCCCATAAATAATTCAATTATTCCCACCTTCCTGACTAAATTTTTTTTAAGCATTTCTGAGAAAAGTTTTTTTATCTGGTTTGGGAATATAACTAATATCAGGCCCTCTATTATCATTAAAGCCACTAATATAATCAAAAATTCTATCATTATCATTGCCATATTAAACTAAGTATTCTATGATTTAAAAATTAATCTATGTTGAAAAATATTTAAAAACCTGCTTTTATTCTAATATTTATGAAAAAAGGGTTTGATAAGATTTTCGAGAACAAAATAACAATATTTATAATACTAATTGCAATTATCATTATAGGCATCTTGGTTATGCCAAAATTAACAATGGAAGACACAAAAAAAGTAAAAATACAAACAAGCAAAGGAGACATTATTGTAGAGCTTTATCCTGAAAAAGC
>CAZQKV010000147.1:0-2456 GCA_964593995.1 Candidatus Woesearchaeota archaeon | reverse complement strand
TAGAACCTTATTCAAACAGATGGGACACATCTCATTTAGTTTATAATCACAAAAATATTTCAAAAAAAGGGCTTGAAGAAATTAGACAGGAAATTTCTATTTAAGAAAATAATATAAGTTCTTTAGGTATCTTGATTATATTTTGTTCAACCTTAACCTCTTTGGTCTCTGAAGCTAAAACTCCAAATTTGAATTTTATTCTTTCCATTGTTTTTTTAATCTGTTTAATATCTTTCTCTCCCCATCCCACCTCTAAAATAACATTTCCTGTAGGAAGACCTATTATAAAATCAGCTCCTTCCTTACCATAATCATATGAAACTCTTTGTATCACATTTTGTTTTTTAATATTTTTTATTAGTATTCCAAGTATGGCCTCCTCTAAAAGAATTCCTTTTATTTTTGAATCAAATTCATTGAATTTGCCTAGGGACCACAAAAGAGTAGACCTAATTGTTGGAGTGCAAAAATAGTATTTTGGTGCTTTTTTTGTTAATTTTAAACTACTTGAATTTGGTAATAAAGGCATAACCACACAAGATTTTTCTAATGCTTTCATCATATTAAATATTGTTGTTTCAGAGATTTTAGTTCCAGTTCTCTGAGATAACCTAGCTGCGCTTTGGGGTCCTGGAGGAATATTTTCAGCTAAAAAATGTAGTATAGAAAATACATTATGAGACTCCCTGGTGCTCAATTCAGAATAAGAAGGGATGTCTTTCATAATAATTTTTTCCAGTACATTTTCCAACCACCTAAAAGTATCTGAATGTTTTTCATCATTTAAAGAACTGGGAAGGCCCCCGGTAATCAAAAAATTGTTTAATTCTTTTTCTATATTAATAGAATCATCAAGAAATTTTTTTTGTAATTTTTTATAAACCTCTGATAAAATATACTTGGCTTCATCTAATTTACTATTTAAAGCAACTCTTATTTTTTGAGCCGTGCCTCCAGGAGGAAAAAAACCCTTCTTCAGATATAAATACTCTTGAAAAGTCAAAGGTAATACCTCATCTATTATTGATCTTCTAACCAAATCAGCAGAAGCCCCCAGAGCCAATGCAGAAGATCCACTAACCAAAATAAATATTTTATTAGTTCTATCATAAAGATTTTTTGTTACTATTTGCCATTGATAATCATAATGGGCTTCATCTATAAATAAAAAGAGGGGCTCTTTCAACTTCTCTAAAGGTTCCTTGAGAATAATTCTTTCATATAAATCTATAATTTCTGAGAGACTAGCTCCCAAATTCTCTTTTAAGTAATCTAATGAAAAATACAATAAATTTTCTTTTGGTATATTCTTAATTTTGAGAAATCTATTAAATGTTTGAAATAAAAGGGTAGTTTTACCAACCCCCCTTAATCCTGGAAGAATTAATATTCTTTGATTTATTCCTGAAGACAAAAAATCATCGGTATATTTTCTTATTTTAACAAAAGAAGATCTCAAAGGAAAAAGGTTTTTTTCTAAATCATGTATTTTGTTTTCAGCTAGTTCTGGCCCTGTAGAAATTACTCTTAACAAATATCCTATTAATTTATCAATTCTTTCATTCATTTTTATTCTCAGACAATTTGACTATATCTGGCTATTTATAATCAAGTAATTTGAGTATATAAATTTAACTATTTTGAGTATATTACCTCTTTTTCTAAATTTTCTTTCCTCTTACCTGCTCTTTTAACCATTCTTGCCACAAAGGAAATACTTTATCTGAAACAGGCAAACCAACATCTTCCTGAACTTGTCTTGAAAACTCGTGAAACATATTATTGCTTAAGCTGTTAAATCTAGCTTCTAAAATCCTAGGTTTATTAGCTTTCTCAGCAACATCAACTAATTCTTGTTTTACTCTCCCCCTTAACAATATACTATCATAAACAGCATCCCAATCTCCTGCCCATCCTTTAACTCCTGCAGCAATATTTTTTATTATTTCAGAATCTCCATTAATTAATTCTTCACTTGCTTCTAATTCATCTTTTTCAACATTATATTTTAACAAATCAACAAAACCTCCTTCTTGTTCAGGATCTTTAGTCCAGTGTTTTCTTACTTCTGCTAACTGAACAATCCTTTTCATAGCTTTTAATCCATCAGGAGTTTTAACTGGATTGGCAACAATAATACAATCAGTTGCTTTAAAACTAGTAACAGGAACTTCTAAATCATTTACAACCCTATCAAAAACACCATATGGAGAAGCGCCATGAATTGTTCCTGCAACAACATTCGCTAATGCACCAACTCTCATTGCTTCATACAATGCTTTAGCTTCCAAGCTTCTAACCTCGCCAACAATCAGACTACTATCACCTAACCTTAAACTAGTTCTTATCCCTTCATCAGCCCCAACTTCTGTACTTGTTTTTAATAAACTGCTTCTAACTTTCATCCTGATTATATCATATTTTAATTTTCTCAAAGCTTCTACAGGCAGTTCCAA
>CAZQKV010000146.1:0-2472 GCA_964593995.1 Candidatus Woesearchaeota archaeon | reverse complement strand
GGGTTTTTAAAACTTTTTATTTCTTTCCGCCAACCCCCCTTATGTGTGTTGATGTCGGGCTTGATAATGAGGCTAATTAAATCAACCCTTTACCTTTAAAATAAGCATGAGTAATAAATCTAACTTGATTAGGAGTTATCTTACTTAAATCTCCAATTTTTTTACCATAAAATATACTTTTGAGTTCATCAATATGAGAAGTATCTGCAGGAATGTTCTTTTCTTCGATATAATCTACACAAGAATTCAATAATTCAGTTATATGATCTTCAATAACCCTTATAGCAGGTCTTAACCCTCCACTTGCGACAACTCTTTCACTTAATGTTTCCCCCACCATATTTTATTAATTATTTTTTTTATTTAAATTCTTTATTGTCTTCCAGAACACTCTTTTCCCTCTCTTCCCCCCAACCCCCCTTATGCGCGTTGATGTCGGGATTGATAATGAGGTTAGAGTATTAGTGATAAAGAGAAACATTTAAATACCTATAGCTAATTATATAGTTAATATGGATACAACAATACAAATAAGTAAAAGTTTACTTGAAAAACTTAAGCTAATGAAAATACACGAAAAAGAAAGTTATGAGAACATTATTTGGGATTTAATAGAGGATAGAATGGAATTTTCTGAACAAACAAAAAGAAACATAGAAGGATATGAAGAAGTTATGAAATCAGGAAAAACCAATGAATTTACAAAATTAGAAGATGTTAAAAAGGAGCTAAAAATAAATGTATGATATTGTTTTCTATAATAAAGCAAAGGGACAGCTTAGTAAGTTAGCTTCAGACATACAAAAAAGAGTTCTTAATACTCTTGAAAGAATAAAGATAAGACCCTTTCATTTTATTAAAAGAAAAGAGGGAACTCCTTATTACATTTTAAGGATAGGTAATCATAGGGCTATCTTAGATGTAAAAAAAGAAAAATCTATAATTTTTGTTATTGAAGTAGGACATAGGAAGAACATTTATAAGTTTTAATTTCTCTTTTCCCAACCCCTAAACTATAAAAAATTATCTAATCAAAAAGGAATATCCTGATGCCACTCAATTGCTTCTTTTATTTTGTCAGATAACTTATTATAAAGATTTACAACATCTTTTCCTGTATATTGCCTTATTTCAAGATTATCTCTACTTAACGTTATTTTATTTGGACTAGCTGAAATACTACAAGAACAAGTAATAGGATGTATTGAAAAAGAAATAGAGTTTCCTTTTTCAAACTGATAGTTTCCTTCTCTAGCAATAGTATCCCCAAGATCATCCAAATCTAAACATTCAATAATTGAATTAAGAGGTAAGTTTTTAGCTCTTTCTTTTAGTTTTTCTTTGTAGTCGCTTCTATCCATATCCGCAAGCTCTACAAAATCTTCAAAGTTCATAAAAACAGGTTCCATTGATTATTTTTAACTTTTATTGCACTCAAGAACTATTTCCCCCTGCCCCCTTTATGCGCGTTTCTCTAAAATCAAAACATTTAAATAGTAGGTAAGACACATCTTACTATGGTAAATATAAATGTTACAAGAATGAGTAGTAAAGGACAGATAGTTATCCCTTCTGAAATGAGAGGTAATTTGAAAGAAGGAGATGAAATATTAATTATCAAAGATGATGAGAGGATAATTTTAAAAAAAGCAGAAAAAATAACAGAAGAAATGAAAGAAGACTTAGAATTTGCAAAGAGAACTGAAGAAGCTTGGCAAAGTTATGAAAGAGGAGAATTTATCAAAATGGACTTCGATGATTTTATTAAAGAAATGAAAAAATGGTAGAAATTTCTTTTTCTAATAAATTTAAAAATGTTTTCTCAAAAATTAAAGACAATTTATTAAAAGAAAAGATTATAAAACAAATAGAGAAGATTAAAGAAAACCCGGAAACTGGAAAGCCAATGAAATATCAGAGAAAAGGAACAAGAGAACTTTATATTACTCCTTTTCGGTTAGCTTATGCTTATATTCCTAATAAAAAAGAAATAGTAGTTTTAGATTTATATCATAAAAAGAAACAATAAATTACTTTCCCCCTAACCCCCTTATGCGCGTTGATGGCGAGATTGATAATAATCTTATAGAAACATTTGAATACTATAATCAATTGTAGTTTATTATAAGGCATTATAATAAAATGGCAACAACAATTCAAATATCAAATCAGGTAAAACAAACACTTGATAAGATGAAAATATTTGAAAGAGAAACATATAATGAAATAATTGAAAGTATGATAGAAGATAAAATGGAATTTTCTGAACAAACAAAAAAAGATATAGAAGAAGCAAGAAAACAGATAAAAGAAGGAAAAACTATTTCTCATAAAGAAGTTAAGAAGAAATTAGGACTATGATATTCCAAATAGAATGGACAAAAAGAGGTCTGGAAGATTTAGAAAGATTAGATAGAGAAATTGCTCAAAGGATATTTAAAAAAGTAGATAGTTTAAGAGAAAGTTTCAAAT
>CAZQKV010000145.1:0-2559 GCA_964593995.1 Candidatus Woesearchaeota archaeon | reverse complement strand
TATGATAATTATTATTATATTCTTAATCTTACAAATGATTCTTCATTAAATCATAATATAACTTTGATAGAAGTTCCAGAAGATATTAATGTGGGACCTTATTATACAGGACCTTATTATACAGGACCTTATTCTGAACCTCCTGGAATTAGGAGAATAATCCAGGAGTTAAAAAAAGCAGGAGAAGATTATTGGATAAGTACGCAAGAAATTGATGTAGAAGTAAGGCAAAATACTTTTATTGAAGAAATTCTTGGGATTTATAATTTTAAAACAGGGTCTATGGCCCTGATATTTACTGTCTCTCCTGAGATAGCAGAGTTTGTTAAATTAGGAAGTTCTTCAGGAATTGTGAATCCTGATTCTTTTTATAATCTTCCAGTTATTATTTATGGAACCCAGCCGTTAGGGGTTTATAATGGAACCCTATCAATTAGGGGAGACTTGCAAAAAGATATTCCTGTTACTGTTAGAGTTGTTGAGAACAGGTTTCCTGTAGAGACCTTGCTTATTAATATAGATTTGTTTAATAGGATTGTGAGGCCTGGAGGAATTTTGAAATATAAATTAACTTTGCAAAATTTATTGAGAAATCAAAATTATAAGATTTTTTTAAAATCTTTTGTTACTAATAAAGAAGACCAAGGTATTTACGCAAAAGATACTGATGAAGTTGAGATAATCAACACTCTAACTTTATTAAAGGAGATGAGAATTCCTGAAAATGCTACAGAAGGAGATTATTTACTTAATATTGGTGCAAATTATCTTAACTCTTTTTCAGGTGCTACTGCCTCGTTTGTTGTTTCAGAACCTATTTATCTTTATACTCTTGCAGGAATACCTTTGTGGATTATTTTTGTTATAATGGCTTTTTTTAGTTTTATGTTTTTGAATTTTCTTATTTATAAGAGACATAAGGAGAAAAAGAAGAGATATAGAATTGCTTTAGATTATGGAACTTTGCCAAAACCTGGAGAAAGGGTTGCTAGATTGGGAAATATTGCTGAAACAAAAGTTCCTTCTTATTATGAGTTAGAGAAATTAACTACTCACTGTATTGTTGCAGGAGCAACTGGAATGGGAAAATCTATTTCTGCGCAGGTTGTTATTGAAGAAGCTTTAATGAATAATATTGCTGTTATTGTTTTTGATCCAACTGCACAATGGTCTGGGATGTTGAGAAAATGTGAAGATAAAAAAATGCTTTCTTTTTATTCTAAATTTGGAATGAAAGAAACTGATGCAAGGTCGTTTAAAGGAAATGTAAGGCAGGTTGAAAATGCAAGACAGATAGTAGATGTGATAAAATATATTAATCCAGGGCAGATCCAGATTTTTAGTTTAAATAAACTTCCTCCAAAAGATATTGATTTTTTTGTAGCTAATGTTATAAGACAGGTTTTTAAATCAGATCCAAAAGAATCTCCTATTTTAAAGGTTTTGTTGGTTTTTGATGAGGTTCATAGATTATTGTCAAAGTTTGGTGGAAGTGGAGAAGGTTTTTTGCAAATTGAAAGGGCTTGTAGAGAATTTAGAAAATGGGGTTATGGTGTAATGTTGGTTTCTCAAGTATTAAATGATTTTGTTGGGGAAATTAAAGCTAATATTTCTACAGAAGTTCAGATGAGAACAAGAGACGAAGGAGATTTGAATAGGATTAAGATAAAATATGGAGAGGAATTTTTGCAGTCTCTTGTAAAAGCGTCAGTAGGTGTTGGAATGTTTGTTAATCCTGCTTATAATCATGCTCAACCTTATTTTATTAATTTTAGACCTATTTTGCATAATACAAGAAGACTGCCTGATGAAGAATTGCAAAAGTATAATAAATATAATGATATTGTTGATGATTTAGAAAATTCTGTTGAGCAGCTTGAAAAAGAAAAAATAGATGTGTTTGATTTGAAAATGGAATTAAAATTGGTAAAAGACAAGATTATGTCTGGGAGCTTTTCTGTTGTTGAAATTTATTTGGAAGGATTAAGACCAAGAGTTGATAAAGAATGGGAAAAACTTGGAAAGCAGCCTAAGAAAAGAGAATTAAAATTAGTTGATGAAGCTGAAATTAAAAAATCTGTTGAAGAAGCTAAAGCTGAGAGAGCAAAAGTAGAGGCAAAAGAAGCTAAAGAAGCAAAGGCAAATGAGAAAGCACCTGTTGAAAAGAAGGTAAGTTTGGTAGAAAAAGAAGTTGCTCCTCTGACTTTTGATAATGGGGTTATGGTTAGTAGCGTTAAAGAATTGAAAAGTGTTCTTCCTAATATGGATGATGCAATTTTTAAAACTCATGTTAATGAAAAAAGGAATGATATTGCAGATTGGATTAAGAAAAGTTTTCCTGGAAAAGGTGCTGCATATAAGGTTATTAGTAGACAAGGAATGATTAAAGCATTAGAAAATTTTGGCAAAGCTAAGCCGGCTCCTGTAGCAAAACCAGCTCCTGTAGCAAAACCAAGAAGATCTGCAAAACCAGTTGCAAAGCCTAGTGCGAAGCCTGCTGTTGTAAAGCCGGTTCCTGCTAAACCAAAAAAGTCTACAAAACCAAAAGCTGCTGCAAAG
>CAZQKV010000144.1:0-2597 GCA_964593995.1 Candidatus Woesearchaeota archaeon | reverse complement strand
TTAAAAGCAATAATCCCTGTGTTAAATGAGGTTGTATCAAGCTCATAAGTTTTTTCCAGTTTCTTATAAAGTTCCTTATCTGAATTAATAAAACTCATTCTTAAGTTTATGTCTGCTGCTTTTGGTGCAGTCAACATATTTACTTTTGTTAAAGCATCAAGAGAGGCTCTAACAATAATATCCCCATCTAAAAAGACAATATTCTTATATTTTTTAAGCTCTTTTGAAAATAAGTATATTTTATCTAAAACAATTGGGGGATGTTTTATAACTCCTTTGTCTTTTTTATCAATTGGTTTTACTTTTTTAATTAAGATTCCTTTTTTTCTAAACCATTTTAAATGTTTTTCAGGAATATTATGAGACAACAACATATAATCTCCTTTCCAACCAGCATTCCAATACACACTAGAAAAAAGCTGTTTAGCTTGTTCAATATAATTTTCATCTGCAAGAGTAATTATTAAATCTCGTTTCATTTCAATTTTCTTAGTTTTATTTTTATTTTCTTGTTTTTTCATTTTAATTTTTTAATTTTAAAATATAATTTTGGGAAATAAATATATAATTTAATTGCAATTAATCCAAAAAATCGATTAATAATTCTTCTAAAATTTGAAAAAGAAGTAAAACATCTGATTTTTAAATAAAGAGAATAATTATCAGCCTTCTTTTTTGTCCAAATTCTTTTTGGATTTTGTGCTTTTTTTAAATTAATTTTTTCTGCTTTTTTTAGATTGCTTGTATATTCATTGTAAAAAGGACTTTTAGTTAACCAAGGCTTATCTTTTTCCCCTCTAAAATGAAAGATTATTGCATTTATTTTTTTTAAATTAATAAATTTAAAATCCCCTATATCAAGATTATAAACTAGGGGAAGTTTTTCCCAGTTTTCAGAAAAATATAAATTAAGAATTGGCTGATCTACTAAATATTGTTGTTCAATGTCGTTGTATTCTAAAAGCAATTTATTTAATTTTGAAAATAAAATTTTATTTATTATATTTGTATTAAAAGCAATTACACCAGAATTAAATGCCTCTGCCTTAATATCATATGTTTTTCTGAGCTTGTCAAACTTTTGTTTTTTCTCTCTTTCTGGAGGAGTAAACTGGTCAAGCAACTTATTGTTAATAGGGTCTTCTAAAACTGCTCTAAATTTCTTTACTTTTGTTAATTCTTCTAATGAATCTCTAACTATAATATCTACATCTAAATAAACAATTTTATCCCATTTTTTAAATTCTGGTGTAAATAAGAAAAACTTGCATGGTTTTGGAGAATAAATTAGATTTGCCTTGTTAATTTTATGCTTGCATTTTTTAATTAAAATTCCTTTTTTTCTAAACCATTTTAAATGTTTTTCAGGGACATTATGAGACAATAGCATATAATCACCTTTCCATCCAGCATTCCAGTATACACTAGAAAAAAGTTGTTTTGCTTGCTCAATATAATTTTTATCTGCGAGAGTTACGAGGAGGTTTTTCTGTTTTTTGTTTTTCATTTTATTTTTGTTTTGTTTTTAGTTTTTTTAATCCATAATAAAATTTAGGGTCATATTTTTTTATAAACAAACCAAGTTGGCCTATTTTTCTATTAATTTTTTTATTTAATTTATTTTTAAATAAAGATAATTTGTATAATTTTAAATTGATTTTTTTACATGGAAAGATTCCTTTTTCAGAAAAAATAAAATAATCAATTGGTTTGCCTTTTATTTTTTTTGGAATTTTTTTATTATTTAAAGTTTCTAAAAAATGAAAATACATTACTTGTTTTAGATTTTTTAAATTAACAAGCTTTCCTTTTGCCCAATAAAATTTCCAATTTTTATCCCAATTAACACAAACATATTCTTCAATTATTGTTTTAAAAAAAACTTTTAATTCTTTTTTGTTAATTAATCTAGATACTAAATCTTGCATACAATCTTCCTTTATACTTTTCTTCTTTCTGATTATCTGATTTCTTTCATCAAATCCATAAACTTCTTTGCTTTGAAAAACTTTTTTATAATTTTTTGTTTTTTTAAATAAATAATTAATTTTTGGAATATTTTTGTATAATGTAAAATGTCCAACCATCCTATCTGCTCTTGCTGTTATTATCTCATATTTTTTGAGCATATTGTTTGTTATAAATTTTCGGATATTTCCATAAAACAAATCTAAGTCTCCTGTTCCCCAAAAATCAAATTTTTTAAGTTGCTCTTCAAAAAGAATTCCATAAGTTGGTTTAAAATCACAAAGTTTATACGGGTTTTTTATACTTACTTTAAATCCAAGTTTTTTAGAAGCTAACTCACTAAATTTCTTTTTGGTTCCTTTAATAAATTTAATATTCTGAGGATAATTTTCTGGTATTTTGCAGTTAGTATAAATCAGCCAGTTTATTGTAGGATTATAAGAACATGTTTTTAAGTAAAAATCAAGAAAATTTGGAAATTTCCCAAAATACACCACTATTATGCAAATTTTTTTCATTTTGATTTTTTGTTTTAGTTTTAATTCCCTAACTTATCTTTCAATTTTCTACTAAAATTGTTTTTAGTCTATGTTTTTTATTTGTTTTTAAATATGAGAGAACTGTTTTTG
>CAZQKV010000143.1:0-2627 GCA_964593995.1 Candidatus Woesearchaeota archaeon | reverse complement strand
AAAAATGATGATTTGTATAAAGTTGTTGAGAAAGATTAAAAAATCTCACAAAACCTTTTCTGCATTACCTTCTTTTGTAGCATCATATCCGCACAAACGCAAAGCTGTTCCAATCCAAGGTTTTTCATCATCTTTGATATTTTCAATCAAGATTTTATTTAACCCTTTATTTCTAACAAAACCATCAATTTCTCGATTTAATTTTGCAGCCTTGGGTAAGAGTCTTGGAAAAGGAGGTTCAACCCCTAAATTACATATAACAAAAGTTTTTTCAGATTCTTGTTCTTGTATATGATAATCTAAATATCCAATTGAACCAATATTTTCTCCTAGAGCAACTGCTTTCCCTATTACTACAGAAGTTTTCCCAGAAGGAGGAATAACTTCTCCTGCAATTAATCTATATAATTGTGAAGGCTCTTTTAAGCCTTTTAGTGGAAATTCAGTTAATTTCATAAAAAATCTGATTTGAACATGTTTTTAAAGTTTGTTGTTGATTTGTTATTAGATTATAAGTTTTGGTTTATCATTATATTTAAACATTAAAATATATTACCCTAAAACATGCCATTTAGACGAGAATCTATAAGTGAACTTTGTGAACTTGCTGGTATTTCACAAGGACAGCTGGCAAGAGATATGGGTGTGGGCAAAGCTTATATTTCACATTTAAAAACCAGAACATACGGCCCGTCTATTGAAAGATTGGATAAACTTTATGAGATTGCAGAACAGTATGGTGTTCAAGTAGATTTTTTTGTGCCCCCTTCTGAAGACCAGTCAGCAGAAGATTCCTAACTCCAACACATCTAACCCCCTTCAATAATTCTTTTAAATACTGTTTTCTTAAATAATCTACTTATACAATAAGTATAATTTATAAAAAACATCTTAACATGAACATAAAAAGAGTTAAACAAGGTGCAAGAATAACTTATTATAATGGGATTTATGAAATATTATTTGGATTGTTTTATATTTTCTTTTTTGATTATAATATAAGAAGAAATTTTTATGCTATTTCTGAATTGTGGGGATTTTTCTCAAAATTTAATCCAGAGATTGCTAATTTATTTCAGCTATTTAATATTTTAATCGGAGTTTTTTTAATATCAACAGGAGTAACTACAATATATTTGTCAGATTTTATTATTAAAAGAAAAGAAAAAATTACCTGGGCAGTCTTGTTTTTGTCAGGACTTGTAAGCTGGGGGGGCCTTTTAATTATTTCTATTTTTATAAAAAATATTTTACTAATCGTACTAAGTTTTCTTGGTTGGCTTATGTTTGTTGTTGGAATGGTTTTGCCAATTAAATATTATTTAGAAAAAAGATATAGGGAATACTAACTTAAATTTTAATACCAATTTAATGTTAATTTAATGCCAGTTCTAATGTAATAGCAACCTTTTTAAACATAATCTTTTAATAAAGATTATGGCAAACAATGAAATTAAAAATTTCAAGCTTGCCATTTTAAGAAAAAACAGACAATAAAAAATACAACAAAATGGCAAAGGTAAGAATTAAGTTAAAAAGCATGAATATAACACAGCTTAATAAAATCTGTGATGAAATTAGAGAAATTTCTAGTAAATCTGGCATTCCAATAAGTGGCCCAATTCCCTTGCCAACAAAAAAACTTAAAATAACGACGAGAAAAAGCCCGTGTGGAGATGGTACAGCCACTTTTGATAATTTTGAGATGAGAATTCATTCAAGAGTAATTGACCTTACTGCAGATGACAGGGTCCTTCACGCGATTATGAGGCTTTACATACCAAGAGATGTTACTATTAAAATAGAAATGAAAGAATAAACAAATAATAATTTTTCTTAACTGTTCTCTTATTCTTCTTCCTCGTTTTTAATACCATAAACATTGCCTTCTTTATTGAGATTTTTAATCATCTCCTTGTTTTTAGGGATTTCTTTTTTTTGCTCAACAAGAACCTTCCTTGCATTGATAAATGCTGTGCAAAGTTTTAGATTAAAAGGACATTGCCTTTCGCATGCTTTGCATAGAGTGCAGTCATAAACAACTTTTTCAAAAAATCCCTGTTCTAAGATTATCGTTTTTCCCCTCGGGCCAAATTGCTCTTCTCTCATAACTTTTAAAACAGGGCACAAGCTTTTGCATAAACCACATTTTGTGCATTTTTCAATAATTTCTCTTATTTCTTCTTTTGCATTATCTGCTTCAACTGTCATCTTCTTTTTCCTCATCTGGCTTATATTTATTTGTCATTATGTCCCTGATAGCATCATAATCTATTTTTTCTTTTTTCCTGGGACCTCTTTCTGAATCCCTAGGAATTCTATCCAAATTATCTGTAACAGTAGTTTCTCCAATGCTTTTTTTCTCTGTGCTTCTTTCACCAATACTTCTTTCAAAATCTGGCTTAATACCTGTCGCAGATTTTTTTCTTGCAAATTCTTGTTTTTTTTCAGGTTGTTTTAGAATTTTATGGTCAAGTTCTCTTGCATACATATCTTTTGCAACATTTTTTGCAAAATCTTCTATTATCCTTTTTCTTTCTTCAGAAAATTCAGAATTATAAGTGTGTTCATAATCTTTTATTTCTTTGTCAAGTTCTTTATCAGTTTCTCATTGATTAGGAGAAATT
>CAZQKV010000142.1:0-2627 GCA_964593995.1 Candidatus Woesearchaeota archaeon | reverse complement strand
TAACTAAAGGGTCTTTAGATAATTCAATAGCTCATCCAAGAGAAATTTTTAAGCCTGCTATAAAAAACTCTGCTTCTAAAATAATTTTAATTCATAATCATCCTTCTGGAGATGTTTTTCCAAGTAGCGAGGATATAAAATTAACAGAAAAATTTAAGCAGGCAGGAGAAATGTTGGGAATAAGTTTGATTGACCACATAATTATTGGAAATGAAAAAGGATGGAGTTGTGAAACAAACAGGGAACTTAATCTGGAAGACCCATCTTTGTAGTAGAATCTAACCAGAGATGAGAAATATATCCAATAACTAAGAAAAATAAGTATAAAATTCCATGAATAAATACACCGAGTAGTAATGTTGGTATTAGCGAATAATAAAGAATTTTCAAAAATCTTTTACTATGAAAATAATTTCTATGAGTATAATGTTTGGCTGGCTCAATAATGTCTGGAAGGACAGAACCAATTAATAAAACTCCTGCATATGGAAAATAATTCAATAAATTAAGATAGTTTAAGATAAAATAGATAGCAATAACCAAAATTATGGCTAATGTGAAATGTTCTTCTTTATTCATTCTAAACCTCTAAGTCTTTTAGCTCTTTAGAAATCTTATCTTCAATTTCTAAGATTTTCTTTTTTAAGACAGCGGGCTTTTCATATTCAACTTCTTCATATTCTATCTCTTTGTATTTTGAGATGCTTAAATCAAAATCATTTTCTTTTATTTCTTCTTTTGTAACAAAAAAGCATTTTCCTTTTTTAAATCTCTCTAAAATATCTGGAATATCATTTTTCTCAATCTTTGTTCTTTTATCATCTAAACTAAATCCATCATTTTCCATATCATAGAACCATACTTTTTTTGTTGGCTCTCCTTTTGTAAAAAATAAAACAGCAGTTGAAACTCCTGCATAAGGTTTGAAAACTCCTGAAGGCATTGAGATTACTGCATCAAGCCTGCATCTTTCAATTAATATTTTTCTTATGTCTTTATGGGATTTTGAATTTCCAAATAAAACTCCATCGGGAACAATAACTGAACATCTTCCACCATTAGATAAGAGATTAAACATCAATTCTAGGAATAATAGCTCTGTCTTTTTTGTTTTTGTTCTAAAATTATCACTCATTTCAGAAGTATCAATACTTCCTTTAAAAGGAGGATTTGCTAAAATTAAATCATAACAATTATTTTGAGTAAATCTTTTTGATAGTGTATTAATTTGTTCTATGTTTGGCTGTTTAATCCCATGCATCATTAAATTCATTAAAGAAATTCTAACCATTGTTTGGTCAATATCAAAACCATAAAATGTGCTTTCTCTTAGCATCTTTGATTGATTTGCATTGAGTTTATCTCCCTTGAAATTATATTCAGTTCCGTCTTCATCTTTTTTTATTAAATCTGAAGATGTATTTGTCTTGAGAATATGTTCATAAGCATTAACTAAAAAGCCAGCTGTTCCGCAGGCAGGGTCACATATCTTATCTCCGAATTCAGGATTTGCAAGCCCCACCATCATTTTAATAATATGTCTTGGAGTTCTAAACTGCCCATTTTTTCCAGCTGTTTTTAATTCTCCTAAAAGATATTCATAAATATCTCCCTGAGTATCTCTGTTCTGCTCTTTTATATGCATGTCGTTTATCAACTTAACAGCTTCAATTAAAAGAGAAGGTGTTGGAATTGAAAAAGAAGCATTTTTCATATATTTTGAATAAAGAGAGTCTTCTCCTCCAAGTTCTCTTAGAAAAGGAAATACTTTGTCCCTAACATGATTTAAGATCTCATCTGCCTTTTTTTCTGTCCAAACAGACCACTTGCAATCTTCACAATTTTTAAATAAAGAAACAAACTTCTCTCCTGTTAATTTAGCTTCCTGTTCTCTTGCTATATCTTCATCTTCAAGCCTTTTCATAAAAATTAGATAAGACATTTGTTCAATTGCCTGAAGCGGGTTACTTATTCCTCCAGACCAAAATCTATCCCAAAGCTTGTTTATTTTTGACTTTAGTTCTTGATGTAGCATTTTATTTCTTTTTCTCCTTTTTTATTGAAATTATTGTATTTTGAGCCATTTTTTCCTTATTGCATTATTTCAGTATTTCAGTAAAAACCGAAACATTTAAATTATCTGTTACATTAAGTAACATATAGGGGAATAGGACCTGACGAACCCCACGCTTGACGTGGTTAGTAGGATTGACGGACCTTCTTACCCTATGTTTATTTTTATTAAAATTTAGCATTTTTTAACCTCGCAAGATTTAATAGGGTATCTAAAACTAAACTGATCTTATATTCTGGTGTGTGTTTCTTTAGTTCACTTTCTTTAATTACTTTTATATTCTTGCCATCAATAATATTAACTAATTTTTGGAAATTTAAAAATTGTTTGTTATCTACACAAATGAAGATCAAGCAATTATCATGCTTTTTTATGAATTCTAAGATATCTGAATAAAGTTCTGGAGTTAATTCTGTTTTTCTTATTTTAAGCCTGCAAAAATGACTGCAAACATTATGCTTATCAACAATCTTTTTAATTGAATTAAGATATGCTTTTTTATGCTTTAACTCTCTATAATGTGCAAACTTAGAGATTCTTGGAAGAAAATCCT
>CAZQKV010000141.1:0-2628 GCA_964593995.1 Candidatus Woesearchaeota archaeon | reverse complement strand
GAAACTCAGGAAGAAATAAAAGTAATAGCTGAACAATTAATGAAGCTATTAGAAGATAATTTTATTTTTAGAGCTGAAAAATATTATAATGATGGAGTAATAGAAGAGATATCTGAAGTTATCGGAGGAGAAACTTACGAAGGAAAGGGATTTTTCTGGGAAGAAGCTTATGGATTAAAAGTTCTTACTTTAAATAAAAAAGAATTTATGAAAAACCTAAAAAAAATATTTTTCTTAGGATTTATGGATTATCAGTTTGAGAATTCTAAAAAAATTATAACTCTAACTCATGATGGAGATTTAATGGTTAAAGAAAATGGAAATTAAAGAATTGCAAGAAAAAGCAGAAGAAATAATAACAGCATTAGAAACTAAAAAAGATTTTAATTATAATAAAGAATTTGTTTTTATTCACTTAGTTGAAGAGGTGGGGGAAGTAGCAAGACAAATACTAAATCCTAATATAAAAAGAGATGGGTTGAATGTGAAAAAACTAGAAGAAGAATTGGCAGACATATTTTTGTTAGCTGCAAGATTAGCTAATAAATATAATATTGATTTAGACTCTTGTATTAAAAATAAAATCCAGGAATTTAAAGATAGGAATAATTTATAATGACAATCCTGACAATTAATAAAAAACAACTTGAAAAAGAAATAGGAGCAATAAGTGAAAAAATGCAGGACAAGATAAGCATGTTTGGAACTCCTGTTGAAGAAGTCACAGATACAGAAGTAAGTATTGAAGTTTTCCCAAACAGGCCAGACTTGCTTTCATTTCAAGGATTTGTGAGAGCTTTAAAACCTTTTTTAAAAAAAACAGCATTGAAAAAATATAAAGTTGAAAAACCAGAAAAAAATTATAAAGTAATAATTGATAAATCAGTAAAACAAGTAAGGCCCTTTACTGCATGCGCAATTGTAAAAGATTTAAAATTTGATGATGAAAAAATAAAAGAAATAATTGATATTCAAGAAAAACTTCATAATGGTTATGGAAGAGACAGGAAAAAAGTTGCAATTGGGATTTATCCATTAGAAGTTATTAAGTTACCAATTACATTTAAAGCAAAAAAACCAGAAGATATTTCCTTTCAACCATTAGAATTTCCAAGACAAATTAATGGAAGGCAAATACTTTCTCAACATCTAAAAGGAAGAGATTATGCACACTTGCTAGGGGATGCAGAAGTATTTCCAATTTTTGAAGATGCAGACAAAGAAATACTTTCAATGCCCCCAATAATTAATTCTCATAAAACAGGAAAAATAGATGAAAACACAAAAGAAGTTTTTATTGAATGCTCAGGACATAATTTAGCACACCAGAAAAAAGTCCTTAATATGATTGTTTGTACTTTAGTAAATATGGGTGGCAAAGTTTATGCAATGAATATAGTTGATGAAAAATCATGGACCTCACCAGATCTTAAACCAGAAGAATTAGGATTTTCAATTGAAAATATTAACAAAACTCTTGGTTTAGATTTATCAGAAACAGAAATCAAAAAACTTTTAGGAAAAATGAATATTGAAATGAAAAATGAAAAAAATAAAAATCAGCTAATTGCTTTAATTCCTGCATATAGAACAGACATTATTCATGAAGTAGATTTAGCAGAAGATATTGCAATTGCTTATGGCTATGATAAGTTTGTTCCAGAACTTCCACAAGTCTCCACAATCGGCAAGGAGGATGAACTTGCTATTAAAAAAAGAAAAATAGCAGAAATTCTAATAGGTTTGGACATGCTTGAAATTTCAACTTATCATTTATCAACTAAAGAAAAACAATTTAAAAAAATAAATTTGGATTATAAATCAGCAGATATTCTTGAAGTTGCTGATTCAAAAACAGAAAATAATATTTTAAGAAACTCTTTGCTTGCAAATTCAATCCAGGTTCTTTCTGAAAATTCAGATGCAGCTTATCCTCAAAAAATATTTGAATTAGGAAAAGTATTTCGCTCAGATGAAGAATCAGAAACAAAAACCAAGGAATTTGAAAGATTATGCATAAGCTTATGTTATGAAAAAGCAAATTACACTGAATTAAAACAAATTTTAGATTATTTAATGCAAATGCTATATATTAATTATGAAATCCAAGAAACAAGTCACCCATCATTTATTGAAGGAAGAGTAGGAAAAATTCTTATTAATAATAAGCAAATAGGAATTTTAGGAGAAATAAGGCCCATTGTTTTAAAAAACAATAAAATCAAAATGCCTGTCTCTAGCATGGAAATTAATATTGGAATGCTAATACCTTAATCTTCATTAGAGATAGATATAAGCAAAATCTAATGAAATGCTCTTTCATCTCTTGAAATGAATATAAGTAATCTATAATAAATTTAATTAGAAACTTCTACACAAATAAATTTTTTATCCAATTCCAAAGTTTTGTGAATGGTGAAAGTGTTGGGATTTCTAACCCAACATACTCATAAGCCCCAATATCTGGCATTCCATCTCTTAAATTTCCAAAATAATCTCTTATTGGAATATCTAAACTTAAAGCAACTCCATCGGTCCCATTATTAATTGCAATACTATTATTTTTAAGAGCAAAATATTCTGCTTCTACAAATCTAGGATTTGAAGTATAAGGGATATCCCCATTTA
>CAZQKV010000140.1:0-2722 GCA_964593995.1 Candidatus Woesearchaeota archaeon | reverse complement strand
CTTTTGAATATTCCATGATACGGGGCATTTTTAAAATTCTCTAGAAACCCAGAGGTATATTCTCCTTCGCCTCCAATCGTTACGTCCATCCAAGAATCATTTGTGATTGGAAAATCAAAATTGTTTTTGAATACTCCCTTAACATCTCCTTTAGACCATCTAATTTTTCTATCAAAAATCTCCCCGCTTACATGCGGGCCGCCTGCTACAGTAACTATTTTTGGGTTTTGTTTTTTTAATTGTTTTGCTGTTTTTAAAACATCAGGAACATCTTGGCTATTAACTGAAAAGCCGACAACATCAAATTCTAATAATTCTTCAATTGATGGATATTGATTATATAATTTAACATCATGTCCTGCATTTTTTGTAGATTGGGCAACATAAGCAGGACCTAAAGCTTGTTCTGAATAAGAATCTACTTCTTTACTTTGTTTATTGTTAACTAGAATTGCTACTTTCATTTTAATTATTTTTTGTTTATTAAAAGAATTTGGCAAGCTGTTGAAAAAGGATTTTCACTTTCGATTCTAAAATCTTCTTTTATTTCTATTGGAAGTGAAGAGTTGTAAATTAGTTCATCATAATCCATTAAAGAATCCCAAGCAATAATGTCTTTTGGAAATCCAATATTTTCTGCATGATAATTAAAAAGTTCTTGCCATTTTATTGTTTCAGGATTTTTTGATTTACAATAATCAAGAATTGCTATTTTTGCATTAGGTTTTGTTACTCTTAAGATTTCTTGCATTGCTTTTACTGGATTTTTTAAAACACAGAGAGTAAAGGTTAAAACAACTGCATCAAAATAATTATCTGGGAAATTTAAAGAGGGTAAGTTCATTTCTTTTAATTCAACCCATGCTTTTGAATGTTTCTTTTTAGCTATCTTTAGCATTTCCGGGCTTGCATCAATTCCAGTCACATAAGTTCCTTGTGGAAAATGTGGGAGGTCAAGACCTGTTCCGATAACAGCAGATAAAATCTTTTGTCCTGGCTGAAAGTTTAGACTTTCAATAAAAGGTTTTCTAGGAACATGCCAGTACTTTTCCATGATTTCTTCATACTTTTCTGCTCCTTTATCATAAATTGTTTTAGTTTCTGTTTTCATTTTTACTTTGCTCGTAACTTTTAATTGCATTTTCTAGGTCTTTGAGTCTGGGAAATCTTTGATGTGGTTTATGAAATTCTAGATATTCCTTTAAACTAACGATGTTATTTTTATCTTTATCTAATTCATTTTTATAACCTGCACGCATCCAAAAATCAAGGTCTTTTTTTGGAGTTAGATCTTCTTCGTTTCCAAGGACTTTTTCATATAATGTTTTAAATTTTATTGTATTAGCTTTCATTTCTGCTTCTACTTTCATTATTGTTGCAGGCTGTTTTAAAGGATTTAATTCTTTACTAAATAATGAAGCGTATACCCAAAGTCCTGCTAGAAAAATAGGAAGAAGAATATACCCCTGGTGCGCCATTGTTTTTAAAGTAGAAGGAGTGCTATTTTTTTTGTTACATATTAATTTGTAGTTTACTGCACTACCCACCGGAAGATATTTCACAGTATTCCAGATTTTACTTTTTAATGTCATTTTCACTCCTATAAAATTGTTACAAATCTTCATTATAAAAGCTTATTTGTTAAGAAATACTTAAAATAAGGAAAGATTTATAAATAAATACTTATTTTAAGGAATAGTAGTATTGTATGAAATATATGAAATGAAATTAGATGAAAAAGATAAAAAGATAATTAGAGAACTACAAGAAAATTGCAGACAGACTATAGCGGAGATTGCGAAGAAAACTAGGCTTCCGCGAGATGTTGTTGTTTATAGGATTAAAAGACTGGAGGAAGAAGAGGTTATAAGACAGCATCACACGATGCTTGATCATTCTAAATTAGGTTATCCATTATATGTTTATGTTTTGTTTTCATTATATAATATAACTCCTGAAGAAGAAAACAGATTTATTAATTATCTTAAATCGCATCATAAGATAATTTATGTTGCAAAAAATTCTGGAAAATATGATTTTACAATTGGGGTGTGTAGTAAGGATTATAAAGAATTTGATAATGTGATAAGGGAGATTAGAAGAAAGTTTGCTAAAGTTATAAAAGATATAGAATCTTTGCCTACTGTTGAAGAATTTAAATATGATTATATGGTGGATTTAATATAAAAGAGGGTGAAATGGCAAAAAAAGATGTAGATGAGATTTTAAAAAAATATTCTTCTAAAATTGAAAATCAGATGAATGATTACAACCAGTCTTATGCTCAAGGTTCTGGTAGTTCGGGTTCTGGAGGTTCTGATAGCGGAAGAGTTATTTCTAAAAGCTATACTCAGTTTAAGCAAGATATGATGCCTTTTCTTTCAAAATATGAGAGATGGGCAAGAGGATTAGGAAATTTTATTAAAATAAGGCTTGCTCCAAAAGATGAGGAAAGGGTTGGCAAGGCATTAGAAAGGTCTCATTTAGAAGTTACTCCTAGTGAAGTAGTTGGTCTTGCAATGTTTAGTTTTTTATCTTTGTTTTTTTTAGGGATTTTAATAAGTGCTGCTATTTATTTAATAAATGGAACTATCCCTGTTTTATTTTTAGTTTTAATGTTGATTTCATCATTTTTCTTATTTTATTATTTTTATTCAATGCCTTCTAGGCTTGCTGTGAAATGGAAACTAAAAGCAAGCAGCCAGATGGTTCCTGCTATCTT
>CAZQKV010000139.1:0-2727 GCA_964593995.1 Candidatus Woesearchaeota archaeon | reverse complement strand
AATGAATTTTCAAGATTTAATAAAAAAAGGGGATATAAGAAAAGCAGAGATAGACAGAAATTTGGCAAAATCAATATTAAATACATCTAAAAATGACCTATTATTTTTTAATAACCTCAAAATAAACAAAAACTCAGCAAGAAAAATTGTTTCAAATTATTATGACATACTAAGAAGCATCCTTGAGGCGATTTCTACTTTAGATGGGTATAAAATATATTCGCACGAAGCATTTACTTATTTTTTAAAAGAAAAGCATGAAGAAGTTCTTTCAATTAAATTTGACAGATTTAGAAAAATAAGAAACAAGATAAATTATTATGGGAAATCTATTGAAGTAAAAGAAGCAGAAGAAATTGTAAGAGGTATAAAATCAATGATTAGCATTTTAATAAATAGATATCTAAAAGAACTATGAAAAGAAAAATAGTAAAACAAGGAGCAGCAACAATGATGATTAGCTTGCCTGCTAAATGGATTAAAGCAAATGAATTAAAAAAAGGTGATGAAATTAATATAGAAAGAATTGGTAAAGACCTTCATATTTCCTTGAGTCCAGAAAAACAGAAAAAACTTGAAACATCAATAAAACTATCTGGATTAACAGAAACTTCAATTAGAACTTTAATAACAAACACTTACAGAGCAGGATATGATAAAATAAATATTGAACTTGAAAATAATGAGCAATTTAAAATCTTAAAAAATGTCATTGAAACTCGATTAATTGGATTTGAAATAACCAAAAAACAAAAAAAATCCTGTCTTGTAGAAAACATAACAGAACCTTCTCCAGACCAGTTTGATAATATTTTAAACAAAATATTCCTTAATATAGAAGAGCTATTTGAAATAACCCAAGATAGATTAAAAGGAAATGAAACAGAAGATTATGAGGAAACAGCAAACAGGATACAAAAATATGATAATTTTTGCAGAAGAGTGATTATTAAAAGAAAACTAATAGAACAAAAATCAGAAATGTTCTGGTCTTTTTTAAGCTCAATAATAAGAGCTTACCGGGATATTTATTATTTAAACAAATTTTTAAATAAAAAAATCAAGATTTCAAAAGAAACAAAAGAACTTCTGCAAGGTTCAGAAAAAATATTTAAAATATTAATAAAATCTTACAAAGAAAAAAATCTAGAAAACTTAAATAAAATTCATGAGCTTCAAAAAGAATTTATAAAAAAATCTTATTTATGTCTTGAAAAAACAAAAGGTAAAGAAAACATAATAATTTATCGCCTTGCTTCTTCAATAAGACAGTTTTATCAGGCTGTCAGTCCTCTGACTGGTTTAATCTTTATTTAAGGAGCAATAGAAAAATAAGATATAGAATCCTTTTGAATCTCATCTAAACTCCTCTTATCAAACATATCATACTCATAAAAAGAAATAATATTCCCAGAAGACCCATATCTTTCTTTTAAATCAGCATTTATAATCCTTTCTTTTCTTTTTCCAAAACTATTATTTTCAAATTTCCTAGTCTCTTTAATAATTGGCTTCTCAATTTCTCCCATAGCATGTTTTCTATACTTAACTAATTTATCTGAAAAACCTTCATATGAAAGAGCAGATTCCCACCAATAAAAGTTATCTCCTATTTTTACTCCTCTTATTGGAAAATGAGATAAATTAACTATTTCTTCATTTGATTCATCTTCCAAATTTGATCTATTGATAACCATTACTTGTAGTGTTTTGATTTCTAAATCACCTGGTTTTGGTAATTGAAGTCTTCTGCTAATAACATTTGTAAGTAAGTCTTGAGGTCCATAAGGGGGCATATGATAATTTAGTTCTGGAATAGAAACTTCTAAACTAAGATTTGGGTCAATTGTTTTCAAATAGTCCTCAACATTTGATAGAGAAATATAGGGTTGAACACCTAATGAAAGAGAATTTATATTAACTTTATGTTTTGGATTCCCAACAACAACCGGAATCCTCTCTCTGCTTATTGCACCTTTTTCTGAATAGACTATCTCATCTAAGGCATCCTTCCAGTTCTTCTCAGGACTAGGAGTGTAGTTATGAGAATACAATTCTACAACAAAAGCATGATTTCCTTCTGGGATACTTGAAGGAACATTTATATCTTCAGGGAATATAAAAGGACATGATTCAGGATCATATTGCGTGGGGTCTGGCATTAAAGCCTCTGTGTTAAATTCTTTTGCAGGAAAACCTTCAAAATACGCCTTAACTTTCATAGGAGGAAGATAACTTCCATGATCTCCTGGTCTTGGCTTTTGTCTTGGCTTAACTGTCAAAGATAATTTTTGACCAGGCTCAAGATGTAAAAATTTAGGCTCTTTAAGTTCTCCTAAACATTCTCCATATAAAAGTTCATATTTCCTATTTTTATCTCCTTTATCAAAAATATAAAAATCTAAATCAACAAGATTGTTTGAGGTTGATAATCTTTCTCCATCAAAAGCAGAAACTACTTCATATTTTTCAGCTTCAATTACAAGCTTTTCTAATACACTTTTATCTTTTGCAACCTCATCGTACACAGTATAACCATAACCTAAAGCAAGAATTCCAGCTAAACCAAGAACAGGTAATGCTTTGTTTTCTTTTAACTTCTCAAAAAGCCCTGGCTTACTTGCTTTTCTAAAATCTTTTTCAAAATCAGCAAGAGAATCATATCCTTTATCTGCTGCCATAGCATTATAAATTATTTTACCATATCTTTTTCGAGCCCATTTAGGA
>CAZQKV010000138.1:0-2739 GCA_964593995.1 Candidatus Woesearchaeota archaeon | reverse complement strand
AAACGAGCACCTTGATTGATGCAAGGAAACTGTATTACAGTAAACCGCTAAGTCAAATGTTGATAAAAATGGCTTGTCATCAACTGATGAAACAACATTTTACAAAAAGTGGCCTATTTCTCACTCATAATATTTATTTATAAATTCATAAGAATTCACAAGTTTTTTAAAACAAAAACCCTTTTATAAATCATGAATATTAAAAGAAGTGCAAGCATTGTTTTAGGAGTTATAGGAGTTGGTTTGACACTTGCTTCAATTCCTTATGCAACAATAACTGGGGCAGTTGTTGGGACTAATATTACATCTAGATATATTGGATTAATTGGAATTGCATTAATGATCTTAGCAGTTATAATTGAGAGAATTGAGATTAAAAAACATTTGGGAAAATAAGATATTAAAATAATCTATTAGCGGCTTTTACAACTTTATCTATACTTACCGTTGAACAATCACTTCCAGGAATTTGTTCAGCAATTTTTATTATCTTTGAATAATCTGATTCCATTCTTGAAGCTACTAATATTAGTCTCTCTGGAATGTCTTTAATATTCTTTACAAAACAAGAATCAGCAAGTGCATGAATTAAAGGACTTTGCATTCTATCTTTTAAACTTCTATGATCATTACAATAAACTACAAGTGGCTTTCCACTTCTAAATGCAATACCCGCTTGAATTAGAGCATCTTCATCAGGAACTCTTCCATTTATATTAAGAACCATTGAATTACATACAACGCCTGCCTGATAAATATCTATATGAGAGACTACTTTTATTGCACGTTCTTTTGCTTTTTCTAAATCTTCTATTTTTGAAAATTGATGGACTAAATCCTCATATGGAAACCTATCTCTTTGAGGTAAGTATGTTTTAAATCCTTTATCTTGCAAAACTCTTGCTATCTCTAAATTCAATTTCTCTTCTGACTTATTGTACCAAGGAGATGCAATAAAAACGGATTCAATTTCCATTATTTTTTAAATAAAACACAGTTTATAAAGAAAATTATTCTTTATTAATAAATAACTTTAAATAACCTTTTTACACTAAATATTTATCCCTAGTTCGGGGGAGTAGCTCAGTGGGAGAGCACTACGCTGAAGACGTAGGTGTCGTGAGTTCGATTCTCACCTTCCCCATATTAAACAACCTTTATCCTCATTTAAAAATATTTGAATTCTTAGTTAAGTTTAAATAAAAAAATTTGGTAATTATATTATGAAAAAGTTTTATATTACTATACTGGTTATAATTTCAATATTATTAATTTTATTTATATTTTCAGTAATTTATTTAAGAAAGGATGATGCTGAAATAAATAAAAATCCTTTTGAAAACGCTTCTTCTATAGGATTAAGTGACAACCATGAGTTTTTACTTACTTGTTATCAAAACAGGACAAATAATTTTTCAGAATCTTGCTTAGATAATGGACCTGTTAGCTCTATTATTTCAAAAAAAGATATTGATAAATTAAATTTAATTAAAGATATTAAAGGAATTGAAATATGTTCAAATAATTATGAGGCTTTAAATGTTACTTGTTATCCTGAGATAATCAAAAATTTAACTGAAAGTTATTGTGAGGAAATATGGGGGATTAATTATGAAAAGTTTGTTGAAAGGCCTCACTTAATTGCAATTTCAGTTTATGAATGTGACAAAGATTATTATCTTTATAAAACAAATATAGCTGTTGCTGGACTTCCTTTTAGAAATTTATATCAAATAAATATTAGTGAAGAAACTGCAAAAACATTAAAAAATAATTAAAAACCTTTATAAATATGTTTTGTCTAAAATAAATATGAAAAGAAGAGGTAATAAAGCAGCATTAGAATTATCAATGTCGACTATTGTTATCTTGGTTTTAGCTATGGCTATGCTAATTTTGGGGTTAATTCTTGTCAGGAATATCTTTTTTACTGCTACAAAAAGTGTTGATAGCTTAAGTGATAAAGTTCAGGGGGAAATAACTGACTTATTTGCAAGCGAAGATAAATATATTATTATTAAATTAGGAGAAGATAGGACTGCTAAAATAAAACAAGATACAGATAGATTTGGTATAGCAATTGGTGCAAGAACCCCTGATGGAGGAACTGTTGATTTAAATGCATTTAAATATAAATTAAACCTTGATACAGATGCTACAAACAATTGTATAGAAAAACTTGGAGTAAATAAGGTTGAAGGCTTCTTTACTCAAAGAATGAATTCTCTTTCAGTCTTTGATATAGCAGAAGGGGATATTGCATTTGAAATTGTTGAAGTAAATATTCCTGATGGAACTGCTTTATGTTCTCAAAAAGTACATGTTGATACTTATGATAATGGGGAATTTACAGGATATAGAGAAGTATTTGTTATTCAAATTGTAAGAAAGGGATTTTTTTAATATAAAGATTTATTAATAATAATTTTTTAAGATATTCATTATGAAACTATTTAATACTCTTAATAGGAAAAAACAAGAATTTAAACCCTTAAAAGGGAAAAAAGTAGGAATGTATAGTTGTGGCCCTACTGTTTACTGGTATCAGCATATTGGAAATTTAAGAAGTTATATTTTTTCTGATATTTTGAAAAGAGTTTTAGAATATAATGGATATAAAGTTAAGCAAGTAATGAATGTTACTGATGTTGGACATTTAACAAGTGATGGAGATGAAGGAGAAGATAAAATAGAAAAAGCAGCTGCAAGAGAAGGCAAAAAAGCAAAAGAAATAGCAGA
>CAZQKV010000137.1:0-2748 GCA_964593995.1 Candidatus Woesearchaeota archaeon | reverse complement strand
AGTAATTAGAGTTAAAGGAAGAGACTTAAAAATTCCAGAATTAGGGGATAAGTTTGCAACATCTCACGGTCAAAAAGGGGTTGTTGGAGCTATTGTTTCTGAAAACGATATGCCATTCACTTCAAATGGAATAAAACCAGATATTATTTTTAATCCTCATAGTATACCCGGACGTATGACTGTGGGATATTTAATAGAATTGTTAGCAGGAAAAGTTGGATGCTTATCAGGAAAAATTATTGATGGTACTGGATTTTCTGGACAAAAAATAGAGGATTTAGAAAATCAGCTAAAAGGGCTTGGATTTAGATATGATGGAAAAGAAACAGTTTATAACGGAATTACTGGAAGAATGATGAATGTTAAAATTTACATCGGGAATATATATTATCTTAAACTTAAATACATGGTTTCAAACAAAATACATGCTCGTGCTTCAGGGAAAGTTACTTTATTAACAAGACAACCAATTGAAGGAAGAGCAAGAGGCGGAGCATTAAGATTAGGAGAAATGGAGCAGCAAGCACTAGTTGCACACGGAGCATCATTGTTATTAAAAGAAAGATATGACTCAGATAAAGTTATCATTAATATTTGCAGTAAATGCGGTGCAGTTGCAATTGAAGATACTATAAGAAATAAATTATTTTGTCCAATGTGCGCTAGTATGGAAATTGAACCTGTTGAAATATCTTATGCATTTAAATTATTAGTTGATGAAATCCAGTCTATGCATATTAGGACTATATTTAATTTAAAAAACAAATACGAGCAGTAAAATGGCAGATAAAAATATTACACGAAGACAATTCATGAAAGGATTAGGAGCAGCAGTTGCTGCAGTTGCTGGATTGGCAGGAAGTGAAAATACAAATGCAAATACTGGAAAGACTGACACTAAAAATGAAAATACACTAAAAGTAACATGGTGTTCTTCTGCAAAAATTGATTGTCCTTATCGTTTTGTTTATGCTCATAATGGACAAGCAAGATACGTTCTGTTGCCTAATGAGGCTGTAAAAATAACCCAATCAGGAGGAAAAACAAGAAGACCTACTTTTGGAGGTCCTTATGAAAAACTTAGACCAGGTAAATATGATTTTGTTGAAGGAGTAAGAGCAAAATGAAGCCAATAAAAAAACAAGTTAGAAGTTTGCAATTTACTCTTTTTAATCCTGATGAGATTAAAAAAATGAGTAAAGCAAAAATCATAACTCCTGAATTATATGATGTAGATGGTTATCCTGTTGATGGGGGATTAATGGACCTTCGTCTTGGAGCTATTGATCCAGGAGTTAGATGTAGAACTTGTGGAGGGAGATTAAAAGAGTGTTTAGGACATCCGGGAAGCATTGAACTTGCAAGACCTCTTCTTCATATTAAATATATTTCTGTTATTGAATTATTCTTAAGATGCTATTGTTCTGAATGTCATAGAATGATGATAAAACTTAAGGATTTGCAAAAACACAAAACAGTCAAAGAGAGATTAAAAAGAGCAAAAGATACAAAAAAGTGTCCTCATTGTCAAGCAGAGCAAGAAAAAGTTAGGCTTGATAAACCAAACACATTTAAAATAGGCAAAAAAAGATTGTTTCCAGGAGAGATAAGGGAAAGACTTGTAAGAATTCCTGATGAAGAAGCTAGATTAGCAGGAATTAATCCTAAAATGTTTAGGCCTGAATGGGCAGTACTTACTTTGTTGTTAGTTCCTCCAGTAACAGTCAGGCCTTCAATTACTTTAGAATCTGGCGAAAGATCAGAAGATGACCTTACGCATAAATTATCTGATATAATAAGAGCAAACCAGAGATTATGGGAAAACCTAAATGCAGGGGCTCCTGAAGTTATTATTGAAGATTTATGGGATTTACTACAATATCACGTTACAACTTTTTTTGATAATAGTATTACAAAAATACCTCCTGCAAGGCACAGAAGTGGCCAGCCATTAAAAACAATAACTGAAAGGATAAAAGGAAAAGAAGGAAGAATCAGGCATAATCTTGCAGGTAAGAGAGTTAATTTTTCTTCACGTACTGTAATAAGTCCAGACCCTTCATTAAAGATTAATGAGGTGGGAGTTCCTTTTGAAGTAGCAGAAATCTTAACAGTAAATGAGAGAGTAACAAGCACTAATCTTAATAAACTTAAGAAAATAATTACAAATGGAGAGTATCCTACTGCAAACTACATTATCCGTCCTGATGGAAGAAGAAAAAGAATCACAGAAGAATTAAAACAAGAAATATTAGAAGAATTAGAAGCTGGTTACATGGTTGAAAGGCATTTAATCGACGGAGATGTTGTATTGTTTAATCGTCACCCTTCATTGCACAAAGCAAGTTTAATGGCTCATTTTGTAAAAGTTCTACCTTATAAAACATTTAGGGTCCATCCTGCAGCAGCACAACCTTATAATGCTGACTTTGACGGTGATGAGATGAATGTTCATATTCCTCAGACAGAAGAAGCAAGAGCAGAAGCAAAAGTGCTAATGGATGTAAATCAAAATCTAATGTCTTGCAAAGATAATAGTAATTTAGTTGGAGGAATCGCTGATGCAATAACAGGGGTTTACTTATTGAGCGGAACAACTTTATCAAAAGCTGATGCTTCTCAATTATTATATAATTCAGGAATAGAACCTTTATTTAATAAAAGCAGATTGGATGGAAAAGAAATTATTTCAGAAATCCTGCCTAAAATAGATTATACTGGAAAAACAAAAACAGGAGAAGTTTTTTC
>CAZQKV010000136.1:0-2765 GCA_964593995.1 Candidatus Woesearchaeota archaeon | reverse complement strand
TTGGGTATTTTTTGATTAGGTTAGGCAGGGCGCGAATCATGTATTCTACTCCTTTTCCTTCACTTAGTAGTCCAAATGTTGACAAAACAATTTTTCCTTTTAAATTTAATTTTCTTTTAAAGTATTTATTTGGGTAAAAAGGGACATTTGGAATTCCGTGATAAACAAGATGTATTTTTGTTTTTTCAATACCATAATCATTGCTTAGAATTTCTATTCCTGCTTTTGCCATCACTATAATTGCTGCAGAACGATCACATATTTTTTTAACAACTTCCCTTCTCTTATCATTAGGGACAGGCAAGATGCTGTGAAATGTTACAACAACTGGTTTTTCAACATTTTCTAAAAAATAAAGTAAGTAAGATCCGTATTCTCCCCCAAATAATCCAAACTCGTGTTGGATTGAAATTAATTTTATATCAGGATTTTTATTTACTTTTTTAGCTATTTCAATATAACTTTGCGGTTCTTCTCTATTTATTTCTAAAAGTACATTTTTCCCATAGTTATAAATTCCTTCAGGGTCATTTAATGCTATAATTCTTGACTTAAGTCTTGGATTAAATCTTTTATTCATCCAAAGGGTTAAGTCTTGAGTAAATGTGGCAATTCCACATTCTTTTGGTGGATAGTTACTAAGAAAGCAGACTTTTGACTCTTCAACTAAGGGGCCCGTATTCCCTTCTTCCGCTTTTATTTCCATCTTATCATAGGGATTTTTTGCTTTATAAACCTTGTAGTTTTTCGGTTGTCATTAAGTAGTGGTATAGATATTTTTGCATAAGCGATAGGTTTAAAAATGGAGAAATTTCTGTCAAAACTAGTTAATTTTCTTTGGAATTATCTTTCTTAGTTTCTTCTCTTTTATAGAATTTGATAGTAAGAACATTATCTTTGCAGGTCTCTTCAAAAGAGTCTGCTTCAAGAGGAGTATGTATACTAATAATCTTGTTTAAATCACGAGTATCAGATTTGTATTTGCTGGTAAAAACAAATGTTGGACCAATTTGTTTGTCTGTTAATTTTTCAGCTTCTTTATTGTCTAATAAATAGGGTAGTCCTTCTTCAAATTTTACTAATCTTCCAGTTTCTTGGATCTTTAGTCATATATTGGAATCATATTTTATATGAAATTATTTTTCTTTCCATTTTTATTATTCTCAGAAACAGCTGAGGCCTGACCACCTCAAGAGAACTATCTATCTCTACTTTTTAAAGTTTTTGTAAATTGTATACTCTCTCAGATTTAAAAAAATAAAAAACAAAAATTTTTATTTATTAGCTTGAACCATGCCAAGAATTCCGCCAATAAGTGTTAAAAGATTAAGTCCAATTATCCCTACAATTAATGCGATTATTCCTCCTTTTTTTACTTGGGCGTTATCATCTTTTTTCATTAATACTGATGCCCAGATTGCAAGGCCCCCAGTTATTACAGCAATTATCGAAGGCACATATCCTAGGGCACCTAATGCTCCTGGGATAATGCTTGCTACAAGAGCTCCACTAGATAACATTATTATCCCTCCTATTATTGACCCAATTCCACCAATCAAAGCTAAAACAAATCCTGCTATACTTTTCATTTTATTTTGTTTTTACACCCCCTTTCAAGATTTAATCTTATATGAATCAATCTTTTATTATTTATAAAGATGATGTTTTTTTATGAGTTTTTGTGGAATAAGAGATTATAATAAATAAAAAAGAATTGTAGGGATAATTAAGCATCCCATTAAATGCATTCTTTTTATTCCTAATTGGATTGTAAGAATTCCTAAAAAGGTTGCTGTTATAAATATTAGTAGCCCAATGAACCCCCCAATTATATTAAAAAAGTCTGAAAGTATAAACACCAAAAATACAAGTAAAATAATAATATTTATTGAGATTTTTTGATAATTAATTTTGTGAATGTATTTTGAGATTAGTTTTGAAATATAGATTGTGATTATTGCAGCAATTATTCCTGCAAGAATAATTGCTATTATTATATAGATTAAATTAGATAAGGTTAATTCAGGGATTAGTTTTGAAACTGCAACTGCAGCTCCGGTTCTTGTTTTGCTAACACTGTAGAAAGTAATAAATGAGAGACCCATAACAATTGTGTTTATTGCACCTAAGAGAAATAAAAATTCTCTTTGATCTTCTATTTTTGCAGCAGATTTTCCAATTACTGCAGCCTGGCTTGCTCCTAATCCTGGAAGAAATGCTGTGAAAGGACTTGCTATTATAGAGCCAATTAAGCCCCTTATTATTGATTTCTTTTTTAATTTTATTTCTTTTAATTTTGAGATTCTTTGTTCAGGTATTTTTGTTTTATGTTTTATACTTATTATCAAACTACTTGCACCAAATAGGCCAGTTAATAAGGGGAGAAGAGGTTCTTTTATGTTTAAGTTAAGGGTTGCGATTCCTAAAAATCCTGCAAGGAGAAAAATAATTAGGGCCCATGTTTTTTTATTATAATTAAGAATAAATGATTTTTTATCTAGGCCAGATTCACTTATTATTAAATAAACTGAAACCACAAGTAAAATCAACCACATTAAGTTTTGTATATAAGGATAAACATGAGGAAGAACATACATGAAAATAGGGGTGAAAATAAGAATTATTAGTAATGCAGCAAGACTTCCGTATAATGTGAATATAATCGCGAAATAAGCTCGCCCTTTTAATAATAATTGGTGTCCTGGTAAAACTGAGAGAAAAGAATCTTCATCAGGAGCTCCTAAAAAAATGCTTGGAATATAGTC
>CAZQKV010000135.1:1372-2778 GCA_964593995.1 Candidatus Woesearchaeota archaeon | reverse complement strand
AAAGCCGGTTCCTGCTAAACCAAAAAAGTCTACAAAACCAAAAGCTGCTGCAAAGCATGGGGTAAGTGATTCAAAAAGGTTATAAACGAAAAACACATTTAAAATATATGGATTACAAAAGAGAATTAAAATTATTGAAGGGTTTTGCTGGGAAGATTTTAAGTAAATTAACCTTGAGAAAGATTAAATCTATAAATGATTTAGAGTGGAAAATAGAATCTCTTAAATATGCTATAAGATATAGTTTAGAAAAGGAGTATAATAATTTATATAAAAGACTTAAAAAAATGGAATTTGAAAAAAAAGAAGTGTTTTTTGTTTCAACAAAACTTTCTACTTTAAGATCAAAAATACGACTTTTTGATGTTACTTTTCATAAGCAGGATTTTGAAAATATTTTAAAATTATTAAAAGAGATTAAAGAGGAGTTGAAAAAGTACTAATAAAAAATGGGGTTTTTTAGTAAAAAGAAAGAAGAAACATCTCCTGAAGGGGATACTAAAGCACAAGATGACGAAGCTCAGAAAAAACTAGAAGAAAAACCTATTGCTCCTTCAGGAAATGTTGCAGCAGATATAGTTAAATTAAGTACTGAAATGGAGAGAATGAGGGCAGGCATTGCTGCTTTTACAGAAGTTAGAAAATCTTTTACAGAAAGGTTTAATAGGGTAAGTGAACAAATTGGGGAATTAAGAGCAATGATTTTTGATAGAGATAAGTCTATTCAAGAAGTTGAGTTGAAAGCTATTAAAGCATATGATTTAGTTGAGTCAGTTAAACCTGAAAAAATTATGACAGACGTTCAAAAAGCGGACGCTAAGATTGAGGCTTTGAAAGCAAATTTAGAAGGTAATGAGGCAATTATGAGCAGAGTTATGGAGGAGTTAAAAGAAGCAAAAAGAAAAATAGAATTTTTTAGAGGGGTTGAGGAAATTATTAAGTTAAGCGAAGAAACAAAAAAAGAGCTTATAGAAATTAAGAGAATAGAATCAAAAATAAATATTAATGCTGATAAAGTTGAAACAATTTATTCAGAAATGAGAACAAAGTTTCAGGAAGCTGATGCAATAACTACAGAGCTCCAAGAACTAAAGGCAGGATTAGAACAAGATGCTAAGGACATTGGGTTTTTGAAAAACAAAGTTTCAGGATTGGCAGAAAAAGCAGAGTTAGAAAAGCTAGTAACAAAAGTACAAAGATATATAGATGCGCTTAGAGAATTAGAAAAAAAGTCTTCTATGACAAAAGACATAGAGAAACTAAAATCTATTTTGGAAAGTTTAAAATAATTAAAACGAGGATAAACTTTTTAAAAACAAGTTTAATCAAAAACAGGATTTTAAAATGAAACTAAACTTTTTAAAAACAAGTTTAATCAAAAACAGGATTTTAAAATGAAACTAAAC
>CAZQKV010000135.1:0-1272 GCA_964593995.1 Candidatus Woesearchaeota archaeon | reverse complement strand
TTTTTAAAAACAAGTTTAATCAAAACAAACCTTTTTAAAGGGTTTGAACCAAACCAAAATTTAAATAAGATAGGATTATAAAATGAATTTGAAATTTTTATTTGCGATTTGGATTTTGTTAGTTTTTGTTCCTTTATCTAGTTGCACTCTTCTTCTTGAGAATTCTTTTAATGATATTTATAATATTAATGAAGAGATTCAAGTTAATTTTTCAATTGAAAAAAAAGCAGCTGCTTCCGGATATGTAGAAATTTATTTAGATTGTGATGATGAGACTTTTTTAGTTAAAAAAGAGCATCTTATTCTTCCTGCTAATGAAAAAGTTAGTTTTGATTTTAAATTTCCCGCTGAAATAAGAGGAGAATGTAAAATTAAGGGAGAATTTGATGGCGAAGTTTTAGCAAGTGATGTTTTTGTAATTAGCAGGGAGATTAATATAGATTATAGTATTGATAATAAGTTTTTGCTTCCTTTAGATAAGATTTTTGTTAATGGAACTGCTGAAAAAGAAAATGGGGATTTAGTGGATGGAATTATTATACTTTCTATTCCTGATTTAACAAATAAAATCTTAAGACAGGAGATTAAGAATGGAAAAATTGATTTAAGTTTTGAGATTGATGAAGAAGCTGCTCCAGGGAAGTACGATTTTGTTTTAGAAGTTTTAGAAAAAGATGATGATGGAAATACATTAAATTATGGAAAAGAGAAAAAAGAAATTATAATAAAAGCAGTACCAAGCAGAATTAAAATAGTTTCTGAAGAGTCAGTTAAGCCACCTAAGAATTTTAGTATGAGGGCTAGGCTTTCTGATCAGGCTGGAAATTTAATTAAAAATGAGAGCTTAATTTTGAAATTATTTAATTTAGAAGAAGATAAAATTGTTCTTGAAAAAATGTTAGAAAATAATGGGGAAGTTTTTTATTTTTTTGAGAGCAATTCAACAAAAGAATTTGGATGGGATATTCATGTTTATTATGGGAATTTACACTCAACAAAAAGAATCTGGGTAGAAGATAATGAAGAGATTTTTATGGAGATTTTAGAAGATTCTGGTGGAAAGAAATTAATTATAAAAAACATAGGAAATGTTCAATATGACGGAATTCTTGATTTATTTGTTGAAAATTCAAGTTTTAGTGAAGATAATCTAATAAATATTAACTTAAGCAAGGGAGAATCATTAGAATATCCTCTTGATTTTAGTGGGAATTATAATATTAGTATTTTTGAAAAAGATTTAAATAAGATAAGATTTGAAAATGTTTATTT
>CAZQKV010000134.1:0-2792 GCA_964593995.1 Candidatus Woesearchaeota archaeon | reverse complement strand
GTTGGTTACACAATTTATATTGGGAGTGATTATGAAGATGAGATGATGCAGGAATTTTCAAAAATAGAAAGAGAAGCTCATGCAAAAAATATTCCTGTAATTGCTTGGATTTATCCTCGCGGGAAATCAATTAAAGGAAAACTAAAAAAAGAGCTTATGGCTTATGCTGCACGTATAGGTCTTGAGATTGGAGCGGATATTATCAAAATACAATATAATGGGAAAATTGAAGATTTAAAATGGGCTGTTAAATCTGCTGGAAAAACTAAGGTTGTTGTTGCTGGGGGCATAAAAAAAGGTGAAAAAAAATTATTAAAGCAAGTAAAAGAAATTATGAAAGCAGGGTGCATTGGATTAGCAATTGGGAGGAATGTTTGGCAAAACAAAAAACCTCTTGAAATTACTAGGAAGATAGAAAAAATAATATGGGTAGGAAAATGAGGGTAAAAAATTTATTTTTATTAACTTGGAAAAAGCTTTGGTTAATTATTGTGATAGGATTTGTTTCAATAATTTTGCATAATTTTGTTTCAGCAATTATAAATGCAGAAGAACCTGTTTTTTTTATTTTGTCAGTTATTGTAATCCCTTTTTATTTTTTTGCTTGTTTGATTTATAGTGTGCTTTATTTTTTATTAAGTAGGAAAAATAAAAAGAAGGTTGGGGATAGAAAGACTGGGAAGAGGCCTGAAAAGAAAAAGAAGGTTAAGAAAAAATGAAACCTATAATTGTAATTAATTTGAAAACTTATAAGCAAGGAAGAGATGTTTTAAGATTAGTTAAGGTAATTGAGAAGATTGATAAAAAGATTATTATTGGTGTGCAAGCAACAGATGTTTTGGAAGTAAGGAAGGCTGTAAGGAATGTGATTTATGTTCAGCATGTTGATTATCAGGAAATTGGTAGAAATACTGGTTTTATTTTGCCTGAAGCTGTTAAAGTTGATGGAGCAAAAGGAGCTTTTTTAAATCATTCTGAACATAGACTTGATTTTAAAATAATTAAAAAAACTATTAAAAGATGCAAGAAAGTTGGATTAAAAACAATGGTTTTTGCTAAGGATTTAAAAGAGGGCAAAAAAATTAGGAGATTAAAACCAGATTATATTATTATTGAGCCACCGGAATTAGTTGCTGGCAAGGTTTCAGTAAGCAAGGCAAGGCCTGAATTAATTGAAAAGATTGCAAAAAAATTAAAAACTAGATTTTTAATTGGGGCAGGAATCAAAAATAATGAAGATGTTAAAATTGCAATGAAACTTGGAGCAAGTGGAATTGCATTAAGTTCTGCAGTGACAAAAGCAAAAAACCCAACAAAGGTTTTAAGGGAGTTAATTAAAAATTAAAAATAAAATGCATGAATTCTCATTTATTAATAATATAATTGAAAATATTCAAGATAAAGAGGATGTAATTGGGGTTGTGATTGAAGTTGGAGATTTAGCTGAGATAGAGGGCGAACATTTAAAAGAACATTTGGAAGAGATGATGGGTTGGGATGTTGAAATTGAACATAAAGAGTCTTTAGTATTATGCAGCTGCGGTTATAAAGGAATAGCAAGAATAAATCAAAGGTTGCATGATATTGTTGTTTTTTGTTGTCCAGAATGTGATAGGGTTCCTGAAATTCTTGAAGGCAAAGATATAAAAATTCTAAAAGTGAGATATAAGTAATTGATATCATAAAATGTGTTTTGCAATTCCTGGAAAAATTATTGAAGTTGATGAAAACAAATTTGTTGTGGATTATGGAAGTGAGAAAAGAATTGTTAATATGAGTTTAGTTGATGTTGATGTTGGGGATTATGTAGTTGTCAGCAATAAGATAATTATTACTAAGGTTTCTAAAGAAGAGGCAATTAAATTTTTGGATATAATTAAAAATAAAGCATGAAACTAGAAAATAAAATGAATGAAACTCCTGAAAAAGTATTTTTTAAGTATGCTTATCCTTGCGGAAGTGATTTATTGCAATTAGGATTAATAGATCAGACTGATTTTAGTAAATTAGAACAATATAAAAAATCTGGGGAAATTCCAGAGAGGGATATTTTAGAGAAATTGTATGTTAATGCTTTTAAGAGAATAGATGCGGTTGCAAGTTCCATTGGAAAATCAAGATGGGATGTAGATTCTATTAGAAGATATTTTTTGGTTGAGCATAATAATATTATTGATAGAGAAAAAGGATTGTATAAGGATGCACACCATACAATTAAAGATTTATGTAAAGTGAGAATTGGAATTGTTAAAAAGAAAGAATCTAGGAATGGAACCCTAGTTTATTCTATTGATTACGGTGAACATGTTGAGGTTGCAGTTGGTAATGATCTCCCTAATGTAGAAATTGGGGAAAGGATAAGCACTCATTGGGGATTTGTAGTAGAAAAAATTTCTGATGAAGTTTATGAAAAATATGGGGCCTAAACTCCTCTGTCTTGGAAATGAATTTATTAAACAAGATAGTTTAGCTAAAAAAATAGGTGATAAATTAAGAAATGATTTTGAGGTTGTGGATATTAAAGATAGCTTTCAATTAATGGAAATTTTAAAAGAAGATAAGAATGACGAGTTTGTTATTTTAGATGTTGTTGAAGGCTTGAATAAAGTGAGAGTTTTAGATATTGATGATTTGCAAGAAAATAAACTTCTGACTGTTCATGATTTTGATGCAGGGATAGTATTAAAGCTTTTAAAGCCCAAGGTGAATATTATTGGTATGCCAATGCAAGGGGATGAGAATCAAATTTTTAAAGAAGTCAAGGAGATAATTAATTCTTTTTAGATTTTTTT
>CAZQKV010000133.1:0-2802 GCA_964593995.1 Candidatus Woesearchaeota archaeon | reverse complement strand
AAACTTAAATAAAGTAAACTAATTAATATAATATGAGATTAGAAAAACGATTTAATGAAGAGTGTGATTTTATGAAAGATATCCGTAAAGCAGAATCTAAAAGAGAATGGAAGGAAAGAACAGGCAGAATAAAAGAGAAAATAAAACCTTTTTTTGAAATTTCTGCTTATGTAGGTGCTGCTGCGGGTCTTGCTGGGGGTGCAGCTGGAGCTTATCTTTATGCTTATTGTCGTGGATGGGAAGGAGCTCCTTATAAACTTTGTAGTGTGGAAACCCCTCCTGCCCTTGCTTTTTCTATATCTTTAGGAGTAGTGGGTGGAGTGGCTGCTGCTGCTTATGTAATTGTTAATTTAAAAGAGTATTTTAGAAAACATAAAAACATTAATTCTAATAACAATAATCTTAAAATCATCCAAATCCAACAATAAGAAGAAAGTTTGCAAACTACTTATTCATTTGGAGGCTTTTTCGCTCTTTTGAATTTCTCTTATCGAATGTAAAACAATTAAAAACTAGCTAAAATCTAACATCTAGCTTTTTAGGGTGTAAAACAGTTTTATCGTCGATAAAGCTGCAAAAAAGTCACCAAAACCGTGCTCTGTATATAGGTGTAAGAAAGATAGTTGAATATAAAGCAAAAGGACATATAGAAACATTTAAATACTATCTTACTCATATGAGTAATATGTTACTTAATAAAAACTCACTGAAAATTTTGAAAGAATTTTCTACAGATTATAATAAAAGGATTTATGGTAGAGTTATAGCCAGAAAGCTAAAAATGAACCAAAAGACAGTTTCTAATATTCTCAACAATTTAGAAAAAGAGAATATCTTAAAGTTCTCACAAGAAGGGAAAAACAAATATTATTTTTTAAATAAATTTAATTCAAATATAAAAGAGATTATTAAATTGATAGAAATAGAAAAGAAAATTGAGTTTATAGGAAAAAATAATAAGCTTAACGATTTATTTAATAAGCTTGAAGAAAAAGCTCAAGGAATATTGCTTGTTTTTGGTAGCTACGCTGATTATACTAATGACAAAAAATCTGATTTAGACATTTTTATTATGGGCAAGATTTCTAACACAGATGATTTAGAAGAATTATATAATACAAAAATAAATATTATAAAATCTGAAAAGGAAAAATTTAATAAAGAAGAGCACATTATAAAAGAAATAATTAAAAATCATATAGTTTTAAAGGGGGTAGAGGAGTTCATTGAGTTAATATGGTAAGTTTGAAATGGTGTTGTAAACAAAAAGAAGGAATTAAGCTTATTGAACCTAATGATAATCTTGCTCAAAGTTATCTAAAATTAGCTGAAAAAGCATTAGGAACAATGAACAGGGAAAGAAATTTTAATTTAATGTTTGCTATTTCAGCTTGTTATTATTCAATGTATTATTCTTTATATGCTATTTTAATGAAGTTAGGGGTTAAATGTGAAATTCACTCATGTACACTACAATTCATGAAATCAATTCTTACTGATTTTTATTCAAAACAAAATATAAAGGCTATCAAAAAAGCTTTTGATGCAAGAATCATCGCTCAGTATTATGTTGACAAGGTTGTACCAAAAGAAGACTCTAATCTTATAATGGGGCAAGCCCCTTTATTTTTTTCTAAATCAAGAGAGATTTTAGCTAAGATAAATGAAAAAGATATAGGGGAGATAAGAAAAAAGATTGAAGAGTTATAAAACTGATAGAGAACATTTATAAAGCTTGACCCCTTCACCAAATTATCCTTTTATCGAGGATAAATTAAATAAAAAAGGGCACTTAATCTTCTGCTTCAGTTTCGGCAGGGGCATACGTATTTTATGGCATTTCTTGGGGTATTTTTTAGAATACAAAAGTTTAAATAACTAAAAGCATTATTCTCACTAACATAATCCCAGGTGATCTGAAAAGGTTGCCTGATGTTTTTAATATGAGTGAAATAATTCTTTTTATTGATGGAGGTTATCTTTCTTTTATCTCTAAATATTTTGGAAAAGGCAAGCCCCTTAGATATAAAATAGAAAAATTTGCTCAAAATATTTCTAAAGCAAAAGGTCTTGAATGTAAAGAGATTTATTATTATACTGCTCCGCCTTATCAAAGTCCAAAACCAACTAAATCTGAAAATAAAAGAAAAGCTAATTATGATAAGTTTGTAGAAAAACTAAAAACAGTAAAACCTAAAATAATTGTAAGAGAAGGAAGATGTCAAAAAATTGATAAGACATTTCAGCAAAAAGGAGTAGATACTTTAATGACAATAGATTTATTAAGGATTCCTAAAAAGAGAGGAATAAAAAATATCATAATATTAACTTCTGATACTGATTTTGTACCGATTATTAAAGATTTAAATGAAGAAGACATTAATGTAATTCTTGCCTATTTCACAGACAAAAAAAGAAAATCAGCTTTTTCACTATCTAATTACTTATGGAAAGCTTGTAAGAATAAAATTCTTATTAAAAAAGATTATTTTTCTTTTTAAAATTCCAAGCTCCGAGCACTTCCAACACAGGCATGGTAGGGGCATCACAGACATTCTCCTCTTTAATCAGCCCAAGAAAACCCTTAAAAACCCCTTTCTCTACTAATTTTCATGGAAAATTATGAAAAACTATTAGATTATGCTTATGAAAAAATTACACCAATCAAGCATACTGAGAGGTTTGAACTCCCTAAAATTCAAGGCCTTCATGAAGGAAACAAGACAATTCTCACAAATCTGCCTCAAATTGCTTCTCAGTTAAGGAGGGATATCTATCATTTATTAAAATTCTTATTAAAAG
>CAZQKV010000132.1:0-2815 GCA_964593995.1 Candidatus Woesearchaeota archaeon | reverse complement strand
TGTTTTTTTGGAAAAACTAACGTATGATTTTCCATATCAGGGTTAATATCTAAAATAGCAATAAAATTATCATCTTCATAAGTTTTTTCTGAAGGAATCTCTCCTTTCATTATTTTACAAAATATACAATCTTCTTCTGCCATTTTATTCTCCCTCTTCTGCTATCACCGCCTTATAATCAACCCAATCCAGATCCCCCATTAATTCCAACATCCGGCCATCCAAATCGACTAACTGGTTCATAAGCTACTGTCTCACTTTTCTCAAAATAAACCCAGAAACTTTTATTAGCAGTCTCTTCAAGAGTAGCACATCCTTCTTTTTCTGCCATAATCAAACTTATCACTTAATATTTTTAAATATTACTATAGTCAGAATAAATCTCACTCCCTCATCTTTTCCCAACTCATATCCTTGCCTTTTTTTAGAAAATTATCTAAAATAACAAGTTCTTCATAAATTCCTTCAATTAACTCATAATTTTTAGCTTCCTGAATATCAACCCACACAAACTCTGTCAAAGCCTTGCAAAGCTTTATATTTTCCCCAATAGGCTCTGCATATAAACTAATAATTAATGTAGGTATCCCATCCTCTCGAATATAAACTAAGCTAGTTACATAGCCAATATTCTTGATTTCTAATCCAACTTCTTCTTTAACTTCTCTTCTCAATAGATTTTCTAAAACATTATACCAATGGCTTGAAGTGTCTTTTTTTCTTAAACAATAATCTAAAACTTCCAACTTCCCTCCAGGAACAGTCCACTGCCCAGGAAAAGCTTTTTCCCAGTCAGCTCTTTTAGTAATAAGATACTTCCCATCTTTAACAAGAATTCCTGTCACAACAATATAATGAGTCTTATTTTTATCAGTCATAAAAGCATCAACAAATGACAGTTTAAAAGCAAATATTTAATATAAAATATATTTTAAACCCATTCAAACAAAACTTATCCCAGAAAAATAAATAACACCAACAACAACTGCAATTCTAAGCAGTCTTGGTATAAGCCCCCAAAATATAAAATTCTCTAATTTCATTTTAAAACTTCCAGCAAGCCAGCAAAAAAGAGTCCAAGGAACTGGGCTAATTGCAGCTAAAAAAACAGAAAACCCGCCATACTTTTTAAACAACTTAATATATTTTTCATTTTCTTTAGAATCCATAGCTTCTCTAAATCTTTTAGATAAATAACCTCTTCCAATATAATAATTCATTAAGCTAGCTCCATAACTTCCAATAGTTGAAAATAAAACAACAAAAAATACATTCAACCCAAACAAGACTCCAAAAGAAGCAGGAACTTCTGGGCCAATTGGCTGGTCTAAAGTATCTGCTAAAAAACTTAGTATTGCAATTGCAATAAGGCCATACCTTTCCACATATTTTTCAACCAAGATTTTAAGGTAATTATAATTAAAACTTAATATTGAAATAACTAAAATCACAATTAAAATAAAGATTAATAAAATCAGCTTGCTTCTTTTTTTCTTGTCCATAGATTATTATTTACCCTGTGATTATATAATTTTGTTAATATAACTCAAAATATAAAAAATCATTTGCCCATTAAAACCTGCAAATACTGGAATCATTAAATTATCATCCAGCTTATAAACTAAGGTCTCAACTACTGTTGCAGTCACTGCCATCACAATGACAACCCCCCATAACGCATAATTGCTAAGCAATAAAGTCCCGTAAACAAAAGGATTAAAAAATACAAAAAATGCAATTAAAAAATCAACAGCCAATTCTGCTAAACTTCCTTCCCAGCTCATCTCTTTAAAAAAAGGCAGCTTATGATAGCCGAATCTGCTTCCAACTACTGCAGCACTTAAATCTCCAAAAGTAGTCATTAAAATAGCAGCTATTGCAATTTTTACATCAAAGATTGACAAAACTAAAATCGCTCCAATTAAAAAGAAAACATCCCCTCCTAGCCTGTCTTTTTCCTTAGTTCTTCTCATATACCTCCACAAATCACTAAGCAAAGGAATCCTTCTTCCAACCTCTATTCTCATATATTCTAATTCAATAAGGACTATTAAAATCAAGACTAGTATAAACAAGGCAATTCTTGCACTAAAAATATCAGCAATAAAAAAATAAAGAAGCAGCACAAAAACAGATAGAAAATGCACAAATTTCCTTGCTAATTCTTTTTTAAAGTTCCACCTCATCTTCAGTTTTTCATATTTATTTGACTACCTTAATTAAACAACTAATAAGCTTTTATATATTTCTACTTAAACTTTTTACTTTTTTCTTGTCTTAACTAATTTACCTACTTTTTCAAACTCAACTTTCCCATTAACCAAATCTTTCAATATGCCTTTTAATTTATCAATCTTAACTCTAATTTGCTTTGTTGTATTTCTATCTCTAATAGTGCAGTCTTTTCCTTTATCGCTATCAGCATCAATTGTTATACAATAAGGTGTTCCAATTTCATCATTTCTCGCATATCTTCTTCCAACTGAACCAGATTTATCATAAATCACATTAAAATCCTGTCTTAAATCCTTAACAATATCTTCTGCCATTTTTTCATATTCTGATTTTTTAACGATAGGAAAAACAGCTGCCTGAATTGGTGCAAGTTTCGCAGGAATTTTTAAAACAATATAATCTCTTTGCTTGTCATAAGTATATGCTTTGGTTAATATTGCAAGAAAAACTCTTTCTATTCCAAAAGTAGGTTCAATAACTCTTGGAACTACTTTGTTTTTATATTTTTCATCATAAATTTCCATGCTTTGCTTGCCAAATTTTTCATGCTGCTTCAAATCATACTGTCCTCTGTTTGCAA
>CAZQKV010000131.1:0-2839 GCA_964593995.1 Candidatus Woesearchaeota archaeon | reverse complement strand
ATCATCATAAATATTATAAACAAGGTTAAGACTTACATTATTATAATCACAATTTGCATTTAAACTAATCCCATCTCCAAACTCTGTAGGATTATTTCCATTAAAATCAACAATATTACCTATCACATCCACACTATTAGAACCATGTATTCTAATTCCATGATCAGAAGAATTGCTGACATTATTTTCAGAAACATTAGTACCGGGCCCCATATAAACATAAATCCCATAAACTCCTTCAATAATCCCTGTGTTAACTACTTTATTTTTATAAATAATATTATTAGGGGCTTGATTAATATGAATACCATAACAACTACTACAAGTACCAAATCTCGCATTTGAAATCAAAGTATTATTTATAACAAAATTATTTTCAGAAGACCCAGCAATAATAGTAATCCCCCGATATCTATTATTATTTATAATATTATTTTTAATAGTATTATTCCCCCCGTTCCAAATAGAGGCGCCATAACCTGAACTTGCGCCAACATTATAATTCATAACATTATTTCTAACAGTATTATTTGAACTTTGCGAAATAGAAACTCCTATGTTATTATTAAAAGAGACATTATTATTTTCTATAACTGCAAAATCACTAAAAGTTAAAAGATAAAGGCCAACATAATTATTATTTAAAGTATTATTAAAAATATAAGCATAATCTGAATTTACTAATTCTATTCCATAACCTCCATTTGATGTATTAGACATACTAATATTACAATTTTTAATAGTAGTATTGTCTTGATTAGAATAGACTCCTGTTCTTGCATCATCACTTTCAATGCTATAACCATCACAATCTAAAGTTATATTTGAAGCAGTAATAATAATACAATCAGTAGTTAAATCATTATCTATAATACTCTGATTTAAGAAATAAGTTCCAGATTCATTAATAGTTCCGCACTGATAAATTTCACTGCCATTAGTTGCAGTCCCTCCTTTAATTCTAATTAAAAAAGGATCTAAATTAATTATATCCCCTATTTTATATTCTGTATTTGTAAAATCTTTTTGAATATAAATTGAAATCTTGCCTTCTTCACTTATAACCTTTCCACTAATTCCTCTAAAACCACTACTAAAAAAATCAGAAAGTGACTTAAAAAAACCAAAACTAGAAGGTTTTTCAGAACTTGCTTGAAAATCACTTGATCCATAATTATTCGAACCATAATCATCTGAACCACCATAAATATCACAAGGGCAAATTCTCTGATTTTGGTCATAACTATACATATTTGCAGATTCTGAACAAACTACAGGCCCTGTAATAGAACTTTCCCAATAACACTTATATGGAGAATAAGTGGCATAATAAGGCAATGCTTTAGCTCCTGCTAAAGAATAAGGAGCACAATAATCATTATTATCACTTACAGGCAATCCTGCTAATTCTTGGCACAATTCACAATGTCCAATATTTGAAGCAGAATCTGAAGTACAAACTTGCCCAATAAAGCTACATACTTGGTCACAAGATTTTCCTATTTCTCCTAAATACCAACAAGCACCTTCTGCATAATAACCACCATAAGGACAAGAATCATTTCTTTTTTGCTGACAATATAAGCTATCATCACAGTTACTCTCTTCACAATCAGTAAGCCCATCACAATCATTGTCTTTTCCATCATCACAAGTACCTTTTTCACGAGATTCAATAGAAGGCCCAACACCCCCTATACACTTGCCCCAATTCCCATTTACACAAGTTTGAGTCCCTGATTTACACTCCCCAATATTGACATAACCGCAAGAACGGGTTTCTCCTTCACTGCAATTAAACTCTTGTTCAGGAGGAATTATTACCTCAGGTTCTGGTTCTGCAGGTGGAATTTCAGGAATTTCAGGGACTTCAGGAAGTTCAGAAACATTAACATACTCTCCAGTTTCATCTAAAATATCCCCATAAAAACTAATTGGATGCCCTATATTAACAATATAACCTTGCTCACTTAAATCTAAAAAACTTAGATAATTATCCCCAATTTTTATTATCTCTTTATCTATAATAAAAATATCTTCATCAGATTCTAAATCAATTCTAGCAAGAAGTTTCAAGTCATTTAATTCAAAATCATAACCCCACTTATACCTTCCATCTGATTCTTGGACATTAATATCAAATTCTCTCAAATCTATCTCATCTTCTTTTCCTACAAGGAATCTTTCATAATCCATAAGATAAAACTTAAGTGAAAAATCCCCTTCAGGAGAATCAAACTTCATCCTTTTAATCTTATCTCCTGTAAAAAAAGATATAAAAAAGTTTGGTTTTTTTATTTTCAAATCCACCTTTTTCATTAATTCTGGGTCTGCACACAAATCAATATTATTTGTATAAAATCTCTTAACTATTTGCAAATCTTCTTTAGTAACCTCTCTAAAACCATGAACAGACTTTCCACTAATCTTATTATAATTTAAATTACCAACTAAAAGTAATAAAAAAATTAAAAAAACAACACTTAACACCAAAATTAAGACACCATAGTTCCTTTTAATACCACTAATATTGATTTTATCTTTAGCTTTGCTCAAATTATCTTTGGCCTTACTTAAAGATAAGCTCTTTTTAAGAAATTTCTTAGTTTCACTACGAAATTTATCTCCTTTTTTAGGTCCAGAAACAAAACGTGTTCTTACTTTTCCCTCTTTATCTCGATAAGATTCACAATAATAAGGACCAAAAACCTTACCATTTCTCCTTATAAACTTCTTATACACCATCTTTTTCAAACATAACGCTCTATAATATAACAATCAATATAAAGAAAAATGTAGTGAAACTATTTAAATATAACGAATATAAGGAATTAAAACA